>NZ_JAMAUK010000030.1:0-53273 GCF_023714395.1 Niallia sp. MER 6
TCAAGATGAGATTTCCCATAGCGTAAGCTAGTAAGATCCCTGAAAGATGATCAGGTTGATAGGTTTGAGGTGGAAGCGTGGTGACACGTGGAGCTGACAAATACTAATAGATCGAGGACTTAACTAATAAATGATTACTCATTCTTTCTTCTTACAACATAATCTAGTTTTGAGGGAATAACTCTCAAAATTAAATAGTCTGGTGGCGATAGCGAGAAGGTCACACCCGTTCCCATACCGAACACGGAAGTTAAGCTTCTCAGCGCCGATGGTAGTTGGGGGCTCTCCCCCTGTGAGAGTAGGACGTCGCCAGGCACCTGAAAAGTCTTAAAGGCATTTTGCTTTTAAGACTTTTTTTATTTATAACTCCCAAAAATCATGCTTCTTAAAATCCACTTACCATTACCTCAAAAAATGCTCATGCTATTACTTGAAAATCTACACAAATCCGACTATAGTTAAATATAATTTATCAATCCCCCCTCTAATACCTATAAAAATTTTTTCTCTAGGTTTGAAATTAAGCGATAATGGGAAAATTAATAAAACATCAATCTTGCTAAACGACTTTTTTATCATGTATAATTATAGTCAAATATAGTCAAAGTCAGAAGGGGGAGGCTTGGTGAGAAATATTTCGGATATAATTGAGCATTATTTAAAAGAAGTATTAGAGATGAGCGGAAAATCACTTGTTGAAATAAAACGAAGCGAAGTTGCCGACAAATTCGATTGTGTACCATCACAAATAAATTACGTCATCAATACCCGATTCACAATTGAAAAAGGGTATTTAGTTGAAAGCAAACGTGGCGGAGGCGGCTTCATTCGAATAATGAAGGTTCAATCACATGATTACGCTCATCTGATCGACCAATTACTTTCCCTTATTCAAAGTCGAATACCTCAAAGCAGTGCAGAAGACGTCATTTACCGTCTTGTTGAAGAAGAGGTCATAAATGAAAGAGAAGCGAAAATAATGCTAAGTGTTATTGATCGCTCTGTACTGTATCTTGACCTTCCATATAGAGATGAACTAAGAGCAAGACTGTTAAAAGCGATGTTAACTACCCTAAAATATAAATAATAATGTTAGTTGTGAGGTGAAAGCATGAATTGTTCAGAATGTAATCAAAGGCCTGCAACACTTCATTACTCCAAAATCATTAATGGGAATAAAACGGAATTTCATCTATGTGAACATTGTGCCAGAGAAAAGGGAGATTTGTTTACGGCAAATGAAACTCCGGGATTTTCATTCAATAGCCTGTTAGCCGGTTTACTAAACATGGAACCGAGCATTCAACATATTAAACATGACCCGTATCAAAAGGAAGCAGAGCTTCAATGTAAGGAATGCTCAATGACTTTCCCTCAATTCACGAAAATTGGGAGGTTTGGCTGTCCTAATTGCTATGAAACTTTCAAAGACAGACTTCAGCCAATTTTAAAGAGATTGCATGGAGGAAATGTCGAACATAAAGGAAAGGTTCCAGAAAGAGTAGGCGGACATATCTTAATCAAAAAGGAAATTGGCAAACTTAGAGAAACACTTAAAGATCTTATCATACAAGAGGAGTTTGAAAAGGCTGCTGAGGTAAGAGACGAGATTAGAAAAAAGGAAAAACAATTGGTTACTTTTAATGAGGGGAGCGAGTAAGAGTTGTCTTTTGAAAAATTCATTAATAAAGCAAAAACATCTTGGATGTGCTCAGATGGACCAGACTCTGACATCGTTCTGACCTCTCGAATAAGATTAGCTAGAAACATAAATTCCATCAAGTTTCCGATACTTTTCTCTAATGAAGAAGCAGAAACAGTGATTCAAAAAGTCGGTGAAAAGGTATCAGCACAGTCAAACGAAAGTTTTGACAACTTAGAACTACTTAAAATGGAAGATCTTCAGCAACTTGAAAAAAGGGTTCTTGTTGAAAAACATTTAATCAGTCCTCTTCTTGCCAATGATGCTGCATATGGAGCATGCGTTCTTTCTGAGGATGAGGAAGTAAGCATCATGCTCAATGAAGAAGACCACATTAGAATCCAATGTATAAAGCCTGGTTTGCAGGTTATGGAAGCGTTAGAGAAAGCAAATAAAATAGACAATTGGCTGGAAGAGTCCATTGATTATGCTTATCACCTTGAGCTTGGGTATATAACAAGCTGTCCGACAAATATAGGCACTGGCTTAAGAGCATCTGTTATGATGCATCTCCCTGGGATGGTTCTAACCCAACAAATGAATAGAATTATTCCTGCCATCAATCAATTAGGTTTAGTTGTTAGAGGAATTTACGGTGAGGGCAGCGAAGCTTTAGGTAATATATTTCAAATATCCAACCAGATAACATTAGGGAAATCAGAAAGCGATATAGTAGAAGAATTAAAAAGCGTCGTGCATCAGCTTATTGAACAAGAAAGAGCTGCAAGAGAGGCATTAGTAAGAACTTCAAACATACAATTAGAAGATAGGGTTTTCCGATCATATGGAATCCTCTGTAACAGCAGAATAATAGAAACAAAAGAAGCAGCTAAATGCTTATCGGACCTTCAATTAGGTATCGATATGGGCTTTATTAAAAATGTATCAAAAGGGATACTAAATGAACTGCTTATCTTGACTCAGCCTGGTTTTCTGCAACTTTATTCAGGCGGGCAAATGAATCCAAATGATCGCGACATACGCCGCGCATCCTTAATAAGAGAAAGATTATTGTTGGAAACAGAGTAATTATATAATTGGGAGGATGACATTATGATGTTTGGACGTTTTACAGAAAGAGCACAAAAGGTACTGGCACTTTCACAAGAGGAAGCAATCCGCTTAGGACATAACAATATTGGTACAGAACATATTCTTCTTGGTTTAGTCCGAGAAGGAGAAGGCATTGCTGCAAAGGCACTGCAAGCACTTGGCTTAAGTCCTGAAAAAATCCAGGAGGAGGTAGAAAACCTAATTGGCAGAGGTCAGGAAGGTTCTCAAACAATCCACTACACTCCTAGAGCAAAAAAAGTAATTGAACTTTCTATGGATGAAGCAAGAAAGCTTGGTCATTCTTATGTAGGTACAGAGCATATTCTTCTTGGTCTTATCCGAGAAGGAGAAGGTGTAGCAGCACGAGTCCTCAATAATGTTGGTGTTAGTTTAAATAAAGCAAGACAGCAAGTATTACAACTACTTGGAAGCAGTGAATCGGGAAGCCATCAAGGCAGCTCTGCTGCAAGCGCAAATACTCCAACTCTAGACAGTCTTGCACGAGATTTAACTGCTATTGCAAGAGAAGGTAGTCTAGATCCAGTTATTGGTAGAAGTAAGGAAATTCAACGTGTAATTGAAGTATTGAGCAGAAGAACTAAAAACAATCCTGTTCTTATCGGTGAGCCTGGTGTCGGTAAAACTGCAATAGCAGAAGGATTGGCACAGCAAATTGTTCAAAATGAAGTACCTGAAATTTTAAGAGATAAAAGGGTTATGACTTTAGATATGGGTACAGTTGTAGCAGGAACAAAATACCGCGGTGAATTTGAGGACCGTTTGAAAAAGGTTATGGATGAGATTCGCCAAGCAGGTAACATCATTCTCTTTATTGATGAGTTGCATACACTGATTGGGGCAGGCGGTGCTGAAGGTGCAATTGATGCATCTAATATTCTAAAGCCTTCCCTTGCTCGAGGAGAGCTGCAATGTATTGGTGCGACTACATTAGATGAGTACCGCAAATATATTGAGAAAGATGCTGCTCTAGAAAGACGTTTCCAACCAATCACAGTTGATGAGCCTACTATTGATGAATCTATCCAGATTTTAAAAGGTCTGCGTGACAGATATGAGGCGCATCACCGTGTATCAATCATTGATGAAGCAATTGAAGCAGCAGTGAAATTGTCAGATCGTTATATTTCTGATCGCTTCTTGCCAGATAAAGCAATTGATTTAATAGATGAAGCAGGATCGAAGGTAAGATTAAGATCTTACACAACTCCTCCTAACTTAAAGGAACTAGAAGTTAAATTAGAGGAAGTGCGCAAAGAAAAGGATGCATCAGTCCAAAGCCAAGAGTTTGAAAAGGCTGCTTCCTTGCGTGACACAGAGCAAAGACTTCGTGAACAGCTGGAAGAAACGAAGAAGAATTGGAAAGAAAAACAGGGTCAAGAAAATACAGAAGTAACAGTGGAAGATATCGCAACTGTTGTATCAAGCTGGACTGGAATCCCTGTATCAAGATTGGCACAAACTGAAACAGATAAGCTTCTTAATATGGAAAACATTCTTCATAACAGGGTAATTGGCCAAGAGGAAGCAGTAAAAGCTATCTCCAAAGCTGTAAGAAGAGCAAGAGCCGGTTTGAAAGATCCAAAACGCCCTATTGGTTCCTTCATTTTCTTAGGACCAACAGGTGTAGGTAAAACAGAGCTTGCGCGTGCCCTTGCTGAATCAATGTTTGGCGAAGAAGATGCAATGATTCGCATTGATATGTCCGAGTACATGGAGAAGCATTCTACGTCAAGACTTGTTGGTTCACCTCCAGGGTATGTAGGTTATGAGGAAGGCGGACAGCTTACTGAGAAAGTAAGAAGAAAACCTTATTCAGTTGTACTTTTAGATGAAATAGAAAAAGCTCACCCGGATGTTTTCAATATTCTGCTGCAGGTGTTAGAAGACGGGCGCTTAACTGACTCTAAAGGAAGAACAGTTGATTTTAGAAATACAGTACTAATCATGACATCGAATGTTGGTGCGTCTGCTTTAAAAACGAATAAATATGTAGGCTTTAATATTCAGGATGGTGAACAGGACTACAAAGATATGAAAGGACGTGTGATGGAAGAGCTGAAAAGAGCATTCCGTCCAGAGTTCTTAAACCGTATCGATGAGATTATTGTGTTCCATTCCTTAGAGAAGAAGCATCTTCAAGAGATTGTATCTCTAATGGCAGATCAGTTAGTAAGCAGATTGAAAGAACAAGAAATATATTTGACTATCACTGATGCTGCTAAGGAGAAGATCGCACAAGAAGGTTATGATCCTGAATATGGAGCTAGACCACTACGCAGGGCCATTCAGAAGCATATCGAAGACCGTCTGTCAGAGGAGCTTTTAAAAGGCACGGTCTTAAACGGACAGCATATTGATCTAGATGTGGAAGATGGGGAATTCACTGTAAGGGTGAAAGATACACAGCAATTGACAAACCTGCAAAAATAACGCTTAATATCATAAATGGCACACGTTTTACTATTGCGTGTGCCATTTATACTTTGTATGAATAGAAGAGATAGTTAAAGGTAAGGAGATACAAGCATGGCGAAAAGAAAGACAAAGTTCTTATGTCAGGAATGCGGCTATGAGTCTGCAAAATGGATGGGTAAATGTCCAGGCTGTGGAAATTGGAATACAATGGTGGAAGAAGTAGAAAAGGCTCCAGCACAGAGGAAAGGGGCATTTGCTCATTCTCAAGGTGTGACAATAGCTGCCAAGCCTATTCCTGTAACAAGCATTGAGACAGTTAATGAGCCTCGAATTAAAACAGATCTAGAAGAGCTTAACCGCGTGCTCGGAGGTGGGGTGGTACCTGGTTCTCTTGTGCTTATCGGAGGAGATCCGGGGATTGGGAAATCGACACTGCTCTTGCAGGTATCTGCACAATTAGCCCTGAAAAAACAGTCTGTTTTATATGTTTCAGGAGAGGAATCACAAAAACAAACAAAGCTGAGAGCGGACAGGCTTGGAGTTATGTCTGATGATCTCCTTGTATATTCAGAGACAAACTTAGAGGAAATCAGCAGAACGATAGAAAACTCAAAGGTAGATTTTGTGGTAATAGACTCTATCCAAACAATTTTTCATCCAGAAGTCACTTCTGCCCCGGGGAGTGTCTCCCAAGTGCGAGAGTGTACAGCTGAACTGATGAGGATAGGAAAGACAAAGGGAATTGCCATTTTTATAGTTGGTCATGTGACAAAGGAAGGGTCTATTGCAGGCCCAAGACTGCTTGAGCACATGGTGGATACCGTTTTATATTTTGAGGGAGAACGACATCATACCTACAGGATATTGCGGGCTGTTAAAAACCGTTTCGGCTCCACGAATGAAATGGGAATCTTTGAAATGAAGGAATTTGGACTGGAAGAAGTCGAAAATCCATCAGAAATATTTCTGGAGGAACGTTCACAAGGTGCTGCTGGATCAACAGTTGTGGCATCCATGGAAGGAACAAGACCTGTGCTTGTCGAGATACAAGCCCTTATTTCTCCAACAAGCTTTGGAAATCCAAGACGGATGGCAACAGGGATAGATCATAATCGTGTGCCATTATTGATGGCAGTACTTGAAAAAAGAGTTGGAATGCTGTTGCAAAACCAAGATGCTTATTTAAAGGTTGCGGGAGGAGTTAAGCTTGATGAACCGGCGATTGATCTTGCTATAGCTGTTAGTATTGCATCCAGCTTCAGAGATAAGACCACAAGGGCGACAGACTGCATTATTGGAGAAGTAGGTCTGACTGGGGAAGTGCGAAGAGTATCCAGAATCGAACAACGAGTACAAGAAGCGGCTAAATTAGGATTTGAGCGCGTTATATTGCCTGCTAATAACCTATCAGGTCTTAGTGCTCCCAAGGGGATTGAACTGATTGGTGTCAGTTCTGTTGGAGAGGCGTTAAAAGCTGCCTTAGGAGAGTAACCGGACAAGTTCTATAGAAAAAACAATTGAAGTTGCATTATTGGTATGATAAAATGTAATGTTTAAATAATTTGACATTTAATTACCAAGAATGCTACTCTAAAAATAGCCAAAAAAGAACAAAAAGTTTGCTATTTAACTTTTTCATTACAAATAAAAAAATTCTCTGTAATATTAGGTTTCAAATTCGGGAATTTGTTTATAATGTGAAAGAGGAGGTGTAAGTATTGTTAAGACGGATTGTACAGGCATGTTTTTTAATTATTGGAGGGACTTTGGGAATCGTTTTTATTCCTGATTTATTAAATATGGTTAACTTAAATCATAATTTAATAAATAACCCTTATGTATCGGCAATACTTGGTGCCATTATTTTTTATTTTATTACTTTTTGGGCGATAGATTATATTGTTAATTTTATCAAGCTGGTGGAAGAAACCCTTGTTAAGGCTCCAATCACTGATATTATTACAGGAAGTGTCGGTTTAGCATTTGGACTGATATTAGCCTTCTTGATAGGCTATGCACTAACCGCCATAAAAGTACCGTTAATCAATACGGTCGCGCCTATTCTTTTAACTTTACTTTTTGGCTATTTAGGTTTTCAGGTAGGGTTCAAAAAGAGAGACGAGCTATCCACTCTTTTTGCAGCTAGAAAGAAGAAAGCAAATGAAGAGGAAGTATCAAAACCAGAAAAGAGCAATTTGAAAATTCTAGATACGAGTGTCATTATTGATGGAAGAATCGCTGACATTTGCCAGACAGGTTTCCTTGAGGGAACGATTGTAATTCCGCAGTTTGTACTTGGTGAATTACAGCATATCGCAGATTCATCTGATGCTTTGAAAAGAAACAGAGGAAGAAGAGGTCTTGATATCCTCAATCGCATTCAGAAAGAGCTTGCAATCAAAGTGGAGATTTATGAAGGCGACTTTGAAGAAATTACAGAAGTGGACAGCAAGCTTGTAAAGCTCGCTAAAATCACAAATGGTGTTGTAGTTACTAATGATTTTAACCTAAATAAGGTTTGTGAATTGCAAAAGGTATCCGTTCTAAATATTAATGACTTGGCGAATGCTGTAAAACCAGTTGTTTTGCCAGGGGAAGAAATGAAGATACTTATTATTAAAGATGGTAAAGAGCATAACCAAGGTGTTGCCTATTTGGATGACGGCACGATGATCGTTGTTGAAGAAGGACGCAACTTTATAGGAAAACATATTGATGTGCTTGTCACTAGTGTTTTGCAGACATCGGCAGGAAGAATGATTTTTGCAAAACCAAAGTTATTAGAAAAAGCATTGTAATGGATGGGAGTTTGTTTTATGGCTTATGAAGTCATTATACCGGCCGCGGGTCAGGGGAAAAGAATGGGAGCAGGGAAGAATAAACTGTTCCTTAAAATAGACGGTCTGCCAGTATTTATCCATACTCTCAAGGTGTTTGAAAAGGATGAAAACTGTAGCAAGATTTGGTTGGTTACCAGCCCCCAGGATAAACAAGAAATGCATGGACTGATAAAAAGGAATAAAATAACGAAAATTGCTGCAATCGTAAACGGTGGAGATGAAAGGCAGTATAGTGTCTACAATGCTGTAAAGGAAATTTCAGATGATGCTATCGTCCTTGTTCATGATGCCGCTAGACCATTCATCGACCTTCATCAGATGAAGGAGTTGACGGAAGCTGCAGCAGCGAGTGGAGCATCTGTCTTAGCGGTCCCAATTAAAGATACCGTCAAAAAGGTAAAAGACGGGGTAGTTGAAGAGACAGTAGAACGTTCTAGCTTGTGGGCTATCCAGACCCCACAAGCTTTTCGTATTTCCTTGTTAAAAGAAGCCCATGAAAGAGCAATTGAAGAGGGGTTTCTAGGCACAGATGATGCTAGTCTTGTAGAGAGATTGGGGCAAGACGTTAGAATTGTCATGGGCAACTATGACAATATAAAATTAACTACACCAGAAGATCTATATTTTGCAGAGGCAATCATACAAAAAATAAAGTATAAATCTTAACAGCAAAAGGAGTACAAGACATGTTGCGAATAGGACAAGGTTTTGATGTGCATCAACTAGTAGAGGGGAGACCGCTTATAATCGGCGGTATTGAGATTCCTTATGAAAAAGGACTGCTTGGACACTCTGACGCAGATGTGCTTTTACATACTATAGCAGATGCTTGCTTGGGTGCTATAGGAGAAGGAGACATTGGCAGGCATTTTCCTGATACAGATCAGGCTTTCAAGGACTTTGATTCAGCAGTTCTGTTAAAAGAAGTTTGGAGTATGGTGAAGTCAAAAGGCTATGAGTTGGTGAATGCTGATTGTACAATTATGGCACAGCAGCCAAAAATGGCGCCGCATATTAAGGAAATGCAATCTAGAATTGCTGAGCTGTTGGAAACACCGCTTGAAAACGTAAATGTAAAGGCGACAACAACAGAGAAATTAGGATTTACAGGAAGAGGAGAAGGAATTGCCTCTTTGGCAGTTGTTCTTTTACAGAGAAAAATGTAGTAACACTCTTTTAATGGAAAATACTAAGTGATAGAATAAACAAGAAATATTTATGAAACAAATTCGAGGAGGCAGAACCATGAGTAACGAAATACGTGTTCGTTATGCCCCAAGTCCAACGGGACATTTACACATAGGGAATGCGCGTACTGCATTATTCAATTATTTATATGCACGCAATTTGGGTGGGAAGTTTATTATCCGAATTGAGGATACAGATAAAAAACGTAATATCGAAGGTGGAGAGCAAAGCCAATTAAAATACTTAAAGTGGCTTGGCATAGATTGGGACGAAAGCGTAGATGTCGGTGGAGATTTTGGTCCTTACCGTCAATCAGAGCGAAATGACATCTATAAAAAATATTATACTGAATTGCTTGATCGCGGATTAGCGTATAAGTGCTACTGTACGGAAGAAGAAATTGAAGCAGAGCGGGAAGAGCAAGTAAAGAATAATGAAACACCGAAATACTCCGGCAAATGCCGTCATTTGACTAAGGAAGAACAGGCGAAACTAGAAGCGGAAGGCAGACAGCCTAGCATCCGAATTAAGGTTCCAGAGAATGTTGTGTATGAATTTGAGGACATGGTCAAAGGATCTGTTTCTTTTGAATCAGAAACAATTGGGGATTATGTTATCGTTAAAAAAGACGGCACCCCTACATATAACTTTGCGGTTGCTATAGATGATCATCTAATGGAAATTTCCCACGTTCTTAGGGGAGATGACCATATTACAAACACACCTAAGCAGCTGATGATTTATGATGCGCTTAATTGGGAGAGACCAGTGTTTGGCCATATGACTTTAATCGTCAATGAAAGCAGAAAGAAACTGAGCAAACGAGATGAATCTATTATTCAATTTATCGAGCAATATGAAGAGCTTGGCTATCTGCCAGAAGCACTTTTCAACTTTATTACCCTGCTAGGTTGGTCTCCAGAAGGAGAGGAAGAGCTCTTTACGAAGGATGAATTCATCAAAATCTTTGACGCAGCAAGACTTTCGAAGTCACCTGCTCTCTTTGACCAGAATAAACTGGCATGGATGAACAACCAGTACATTAAAAAGGCTGACCTAAGCAAGGTCATTGAGCTGGCGTTACCTCATCTTATTAAAGCAGGACTTGTTGAGGAGAACCGTTCAAGTGAAGAGGACATGTGGGTTCATAATCTAATCGGCTTGTACCAGGAGCAAATGAGCTGTGGTGCTGATATTGTCGGTCTATCTACATTGTTCTTCAGTGAAGATATAGAGTATGATGAAGAAGCAAAAGAGGTATTATCTGGTGAACAAGTGAAGGAAGTGCTGTCTTCCTTTAAGGAAGAGCTGGATGCTTTGAGTGAATGGACTGCAGATAATATTAAAGCTGCCATTAAAAAAGTCCAGAAGGCTACAGGCCAAAAAGGCAAAAATTTATTTATGCCGATTCGTGTAGCTGCAACTGGTCAAACACATGGACCAGATCTTCCTAAAGCAATTGAATTGCTTGGATCTTCTAAAATTGAAAAAAGATTATTATCTCTAATTGGTTAACATTCTGATAAAAATGTAATATAGTAAAGGAAAACCAAATAAATAATAAATCGTAGAAGAGGAAAAGTAAAAAAAGGATGCTTTTTAGAGAGAACCATCAGCGGCTGAAAGTGGTTCAAGCCTCTCCTTTTTTGAAGTGCCCCTCTGAGTCCTATATTGAAAAACGAAAAGCAGTTTCTAGGTCTTTTGTTTAGTAAATAGAGGCGGTTCCTAACCGTTAACAAGGTTTGAGTGGAGATTATTGCCTAGGGAATAATCTAAACAGAGTGGAACCGCGCATATAAAAGCGTCTCTGTCTTTATGGACAGAGACGCTTTTTTTTGTAGGTATAAAGCAAAGTTGGGGGAATATAAACGGCTTTCATGTAAATAGAGAAGGAATTGGGAGGGTTAAAATGTTTAAGCGCATTAAAGAAGACATATCAGTAGTATTTGAACAAGATCCTGCAGCAAGAAGCACAATTGAAGTAGTCCTTACTTACTCTGGATTGCATGCGATTTGGCTTCATCGCCTTGCGCATCGTTTTTACAAACATAGATGGTTTTTTCTTGCCCGCACGATATCTCAATTCAGCCGTTTAGTAACTGGTGTAGAAATACACCCAGGAGCGACGATTGGAAAAAGACTCTTTATAGATCATGGCATGGGAGTTGTTATAGGGGAAACTTGCGAAATTGGTGATAATGTGACGATATTTCAAGGGGTAACCTTAGGAGGAACCGGGAAAGAAAAAGGAAAGAGACATCCAACGGTCAAGGATAATGCGTTAATTGCAACTGGAGCAAAAGTATTAGGTTCGATAATTATTGGTGAGAATGCAAAAATTGGAGCCGGTTCTGTTGTTTTGAAAGATGTTCCGCCAAATTCCACAGTCGTAGGTATTCCTGGGACGGTAGTGGTGCAGGATGGTATTAGAATAAAAAAAGACTTAAACCACTCCGATTTACCTGACCCATTTGCGGAGAGAATGAAGGAATTAGAGAATGAGCTGCTTCATTTAAAAACCGAATTGAAAGAGCTGAAAAAGGAAGGGAGATATAGGTAATGCCTATTCAAATTTATAATACATTATCAAGGGAAAAAGAAGATTTTGTACCTTTAGAAGAGGGTAAGGTTAAAATGTATGTTTGCGGTCCAACCGTATACAACTATATTCATATTGGAAATGCAAGACCAGCAATAGTATTTGATACAGTAAGACGCTATCTAGAATTTAGAGGCTATGATGTAAACTTTGTTTCTAATTTCACTGATGTAGACGATAAATTGATTAGGGCTGCCAATGAGCTTGGAGAAGAGGTTCCTGCTATTGCAGACCGCTTTATTGAAGCTTATTTTGAAGACGTTACAGCACTTGGTTGCAAAAAAGCAGATACCCATCCTCGTGTAACAGAAAGTATGGATATCATTATTGAATTCATCGCAGCGCTAATTGATAAAGGCTATGCTTATGAGTCAGAGGGAGATGTCTATTATCATACTAGAAAATTTGAAGGATACGGTAAATTATCGCATCAATCAATTGATGAGCTTAGATCTGGAGCAAGAATAGCTGTTGGTGAAAAAAAGCAAGATTCTCTTGATTTCGCTCTATGGAAAAATGCAAAAGAGGGAGAAATCTCTTGGGAAAGCCCATGGGGACAAGGAAGACCAGGATGGCATATAGAGTGCTCAGCAATGGTTAAAAAGTATTTAGGGGACACAATTGACATTCATGCAGGAGGACAGGATCTAGCCTTCCCTCATCATGAGAATGAGATTGCCCAATCAGAGGCATTATCAGGAAAGACGTTTGCAAACTATTGGATGCACAATGGCTATATTAATATTGATAATGAGAAAATGTCTAAGTCGTTAGGTAACTTTATTACAGTTCACGATATTCTGCAGATCCACGATCCACAAGTATTAAGATTCTTTATGCTGTCGGTTCATTACCGCAACCCAATCAATTACAGTGAAGAAGTACTAGAGAATACAAGAGCTGGATTGGAGCGTATTAGAACTTCTTACGATAACTTGCTGCACCGCAAGGTTACAAGCACTGACCTAACGGATACGAATGAAGAATGGCTGAATAAAATCACTAATTTGCATAATCAATTCATTGAAAGTATGGATGATGATTTTAACACAGCTAACGGTATTTCCGTGTTATTTGAACTTTCCCAGCAAGCTAATTATTACTTATTGGAAAAGACGACGTCAGCGGCTGTCATCAATGCGTTTATAAAAGAATTTGAAGAGCTTTTCGGAGTGCTTGGGCTTTCGCTTGCGCAGGAAGATTTGCTTGACGAGGAAATAGAAGCACTTATCGAGAAACGAAATCAGGCACGCAAAGAACGTAATTTCCAATTGGCTGACCAAATTAGAGACCAATTGAAAGCGTTGAACATCATATTAGAAGATACGCCACAGGGCATTCGCTGGAAAAGAGGGTAATGAATGCTCCTTTACGATAAGAATATTGATGAAAAACAACTGAATAGCTTGGCTCTTGCGTATATGGGTGATGCTGTACTGGAGATATACGTCAGAAGGCATCTTCTATATAGCGGCAAGGTGAGGCCTAACCAGCTCCATAGGGAAGCTACTAAGTATGTTTCAGCAAAGGGGCAAGCAAAGGTCGTCCATGCGCTGATAGCGGAGGATTTTTTCACACCTGAAGAATTTGCGGTCATGAAAAGAGGCAGAAACGCAAAATCTGGGAGTATACCAAAAAATACGGATGTTCAAACATACCGGTATAGCACTGGTTTTGAAGCTGTGCTTGGGTATTTATATTTGTCTAAGGATGAGGAGCGGCTTGAAAAAATTATTCAAGCTGCCTTATCCATCATTGAAAAGCAGTAGGAGGAACCAATAGTGGATAATGATTATATTGTTGGAAAGAACGCAGTAATTGAAGCGTTAAAATCAGAAAGGGATGTCAATAAGATTCTTATTGCAGAAGGCTCCCAAAAAGGGCAAATGCAGACCGTGATCGGTTTAGCGAAAAATTCGAATGTACTTGTTCAATTTGTGCCAAAGAAAAAGCTTGATACACTTGTAGATGCAAACCACCAGGGGGTTGTGGCTCAGGTTGCCGCTTACCAATATGCTGAAATGGATGATTTGTTCGCACTTGCTGAAAAGCGAAATGAAGCACCATTTTTTATGCTGTTGGATGAGATTGAAGATCCGCATAATCTAGGCTCTATTATGCGTACAGCCGATGCTGTAGGAGCACATGGAATTATTATTCCAAGAAGAAGAGCAGTAGGGCTGACTGCAACTGTTGCTAAAGCATCGACGGGAGCGATTGAACATATCCCGGTTGTTAGGGTGACAAATATGGCCAGAGCGATTGATGAGCTCAAGGAAAGAGGAGTATGGATCGCAGGAACTGATGCGAAAGGCAAAGAAGATTACCGCAGGTTTGATGGAACAATGCCGCTTGGCCTTGTAATTGGAAGTGAAGGGAAAGGGATGGGAAGGCTCATCCGTGACAAGTGCGACTTTCTTATCCAGCTGCCTATGGCAGGTGCAGTGACATCATTAAATGCATCCGTAGCTGCAGCACTTTTAATGTATGAGGTATACCGTAAACGCCATCCAATTGAGGGATAATGATGGATATACTTATAGTTGACGGCTATAACATTATAGGAGCATGGCCAGAGCTCAATAAGTTGAAGAATAATGATTTGGCGGCTGCTAGAGATGCCTTGCTCGAGAAAATGGCAGAATATCAGGGGTATTCAGGGTATCGTGTCATCATAGTTTTTGATGCCTACTATGTCAGGGGTACGGAAAAAAAGTACAGAAACTCTAAGGTTGAAGTGATTTTCACAAAGGAAAATGAAACGGCTGATGAAAGAATCGAAAAGCTAGCAAAAGAGCTAAGCAATAGAAGAACACAAGTTCATGTTGCTACATCGGATTTTACTGAACAGTGGGCTATATTTGGACAAGGAGCTCTAAGGATTTCAGCGAGAGAGCTCCTGATAGAAATGGCTGATATTGAAAAAAATATCGAAAAAAAAGTAAAGCGAATTAAAGAAAGAAAGCCTGTAATTAAGATACCGCTTTCTAAAGAAATGGAAGAATTATTTGAAAAATGGCGCCGCGGCGAGAAATGAGTTGTTGACGCTTAAAAAAACCCTACTGTATAATGGTTTTATCCATGATTGTGCGGTCGGGGGGATCTGAATGAGTGCTGACAACAGGAGTAAGAGTAATGAAAGTGTTGAGAAGTATTTAGAACTTGATGATGAAACACTGGTCGAATTAGTTCATAAGGGAGAAAGTGATGCTTTAGACTTTCTCATTCAAAAATATCGTAATTTTGTAAGAGCTAAAGCTAGATCTTATTTCCTAATCGGTGCTGATAAAGAAGATATTGTTCAAGAAGGCATGATTGGTTTGTATAAAGCCATCCGAGATTTTAAAGGGGACAAGCTGTCGTCATTTAAGGCTTTTGCTGAATTATGCATTACGAGGCAAATTATCACTGCAATAAAGACGGCAACAAGACAGAAGCATATTCCTTTAAATTCCTACGTCTCTCTTGATAAGCCAATTTACGATGAAGAGTCAGATCGAACATTAATGGATGTTATTTCTGGAGCGAAGATATTAGATCCAGAGGAATTAATAATCAATCAAGAAGAGTTTGACCATATCGAAGTGAAAATGTCCGAGCTTCTGAGTGATTTGGAAAGGAAAGTGTTAGCTCTGTATTTAGATGGACAATCCTATCAGGAGATTTCAGAAGAGCTTAACAGGCATGTAAAGTCGATAGATAACGCTCTCCAAAGGGTTAAAAGAAAGCTTGAGCGCTACCTGGAGATCCGGGAGTTTTCACTGTGATAGTAACAAAACCGCAGAAAAGGCATTTAACTGACTAATATTGACATACATTCATGTCCATGTTACAGTTTGGGGAGATATAAAGGACGTAGTAGGTGTTATTTAATGAGAAATAAGCTTGTATTGGCTTGTGGAAAATGCGGCTCCAGAAACTATTCGACAATGAGCAGCAAAACCACAGATCGCCTTGAAGTGAAGAAATATTGTCAAACATGCAATGCACATACAGTTCATAAAGAGACAAAATAGCAAATGCTGCTAAGACAGGCTACCCGCTTTTAAATATGGAGGTAACGAAATGCAACGCACTGTTAACTTTTTCCGCGAAGTAGGCAGAGAATTAAGAAAGGTTAGTTGGCCGAAAAGAAAGGAACTGACTAACTACACAATCACCGTCCTTGCGACAGTAGTGTTCTTTGCTTTGTTCTTTGCACTAGTTGATATGGGAATTTCCGAACTAATTCGTTTAATACTTGAATAACTGTTGTCCACTCATGGTATAATGGTAACACAATAGGAAACACACAAAGCCCGGAAACGGGTTTTTTCATTGCTTGAAAATAACTATTAAGCTTTTTTATGGGATTGCTCTTTTTAAATGAATGCATTACATAAGGCATGAAGAGTAAAATAGCGTTAAGGAGGGACGGACATAACAGTCCTCAAATATGGAAAAAAATTGGTATGTAGTACATACTTACTCTGGCTATGAGAACAAAGTCAAAGCCAACCTAGAAAAACGTGTTGAAACAATGGGAATGCAGGATAAAATTTTCCGTGTAATCGTTCCAGAAGAAGAAGAAACTGATATAAGAAACGGCAAGAAGAAAGTTGTAAAAAGAAAGGTATTCCCGGGCTATGTGCTTGTAGAAATCGTGATGACAGATGATTCATGGTATGTTGTCCGCAACACTCCTGGTGTAACAGGATTCGTTGGATCTGCAGGTTCTGGTTCAAAGCCGACTCCGCTTATGCCTGACGAAGTACAAGTTATTCTTAAGAGAATGGGCGTTGACGAACAACGTATTGATATCGAGTTTGAATTGGGTGAAACAGTTAAAGTAAATGAAGGTCCATTTGCAAACTTCACAGGATCTGTCGAAGAGATAGATAATGATAAAGCAAAAGTAAAAGTTTTAGTGAATATGTTCGGCAGGGATACACCTGTAGAGCTTGATTTTACACAAATTGAAAAATTTTAACCTGAAAAACTTGAAATGAACGAGAAAAAGTGTTAATATTTCAAAGGTCAGTATGTCTCAAAAGATGAGATGGAATATTGTCGCATTCTTTATGATAATATAAAGATTATATGTGTTGAGTGGGAGGGGAAAACCCCTATTACCACATCACGGACTTTAAGGAGGTGTGTCTCGTGGCTAAAAAAGTAATTAAAGTTGTTAAATTGCAAATTCCAGCAGCTAAAGCAAATCCGGCGCCACCAGTTGGACCAGCACTAGGTCAAGCAGGTGTTAACATCATGGGATTCTGTAAGGAGTTTAACGCTCGTACAGCTGAACAAGCTGGTTTAATTATTCCTGTTGAGATTACGGTTTTTGAAGACCGTTCATTTACATTTATTACAAAAACTCCACCTGCTGCAGTTTTATTGAAAAAAGCGGCTGGTATTGAGTCTGGTTCTGGTGAACCTAACCGTAATAAAGTAGCAACTGTTAAGCGTGATAAAGTACGCGAGATTGCTGAAACAAAAATGCCTGATCTAAATGCAGCTAGCGTTGAAGCAGCTATGCGTATGGTTGAAGGTACTGCCCGCAGCATGGGTATTGTTATTGAAGACTAAACCATATCCAATATGGTTCTGTTGATTAAGGTTGCGACATCTTTTGTTAGCGTCGCAACCTTTATTCGTGGGAGGTAATTCCGCTAAAACCACAATTCAAGGAGGAAATATAGTTATGGCTAAAAAAGGTAAGAAGTATTTAGAAGCTATCAAGCAAGTTGATCGTACTAAAGCTTACCCAGTTGCAGAAGCAATTGAACTAGTTAAAAAAACAAGCACTACAAAATTTGATGCATCAGTTGAAGTTGCTTTCCGTCTAGGAGTAGATCCTAAGAAAGCTGACCAACAAATCCGTGGAGCTGTTGTGCTTCCACACGGTACTGGTAAAACTCAACGCGTGTTAGTTTTTGCTAAAGGCGATAAGCTTAAAGAAGCAGAAGCTGCAGGTGCAGATTTTGTTGGAGATGCTGAATATATCACTAAAATCCAACAAGGTTGGTTCGATTTCGACGTTATCGTTGCTACTCCAGACATGATGGGTGAAGTTGGTAAACTTGGTCGCGTATTGGGACCTAAAGGTTTAATGCCAAACCCTAAAACTGGAACAGTTACTTTTGATGTTACAAAAGCAGTTAACGAAATTAAAGCTGGTAAAGTAGAATACCGTGTGGACAAAGCTGGAAACATCCACGTTCCAATCGGTAAAGTATCTTTCGAAGATGCTAAACTAGTTGATAACTTCACAACTATCTTTGAAACAATGCAAAAAGTAAAACCTGCAGCAGCAAAAGGAACTTACATGAAGAACGTTTCTGTTACTTCAACAATGGGTCCTGGCGTAAAAGTAGATCCTTCTACTGTTTGATAAAAATTGGCATTTGACAAAACAAGATAGATAGCCTATACTACATCTTGTTGTTAAAATAAATATAACATTTATACCAAAGACAGCAGGTGCTTAACGCTTAATTCCCTGCCGAGGTAATACGATAGACTTAACAGTTGTGTAAACGACTATTGTATATTCCTCCATGTCTTTTCGGATGTGGAGGATTTTATTTGTCGGTATGAATGTAATTCTACAGGAGGTGTAAAGATGAGCAGCATTATCGAACAAAAGCAGCAAATTGTATCTGATATCGCAGAGAAATTGAAAGCTAGTAAATCAACAATCGTTGTTGACTACCGTGGTCTTTCTGTTTCTCAAGTAACTGAACTTCGTAAACAGCTTCGTGAAGCTGGCGTTGAATTCAAAGTTTACAAAAACTCAATGACACGCCGCGCTGCTGAAGCTGCTGGACTAAGCGGTCTTAATGATGCTTTGACTGGTCCTAACGCTATTGCATTCAGTAATGAAGATGTAGTTTCACCAGCAAAAATTCTTAACGACTTCGCTAAGAAAAACGAAGCGCTTGAAATTAAAGCGGGTGTAATTGAAGGAAATATCGCTTCTGTTGAAGATGTTAAAGCTCTTGCTGAGCTACCATCTCGCGAAGGACTTCTTTCTATGCTACTCAGCGTGCTTCAAGCACCAATCCGCAACTTCGCTCTTGTTACAAAAGCAGTTGCAGAACAAAAAGAAGAACAAGGAGCGTAATCTATTACGCTACTATCATGTATCCTAATAAAACACATACAAAACAAGGAGGAAAAATATAATGTCTAAAGAACAAATCTTAGAAGCAGTTAAAAACATGACTGTTTTAGAACTAAACGACCTAGTTAAAGCTATTGAAGAAGAATTCGGTGTAACTGCAGCAGCTCCTGTTGCTGTTGTTGGTGCTGCTGGTGGAGACGCTGCAGCTGAAAAAACTGAGTTTGATGTAGTTCTTGCATCTGCTGGAGATCAAAAAATCAAAGTTATCAAAGTTGTTCGTGAAATCACAGGCCTTGGTCTTAAAGAAGCGAAAGAACTTGTTGACAACACTCCTAAAGCTGTTAAAGAAGGAGCTACTAAAGAAGAAGCTGAAGAAATCAAAGCTAAACTTGAAGAAGTTGGAGCTAACGTTGAAGTTAAGTAATGTTAGTTTGGAAAAGCCCGCTGCATAGGCGGGCTTTTTTGACCTTGAAATAAACAAATGTTAAAATACATTTTGTTAATATCCTCGGAAGCATTTCTTCTATTAAATCTCCATGGAGGTGGTCAAGTATGACTGAACATTATTACTCTCGTTCCCAGAATGTTAGCAGTGATCCAAATTATTGGGACTTTACCCTAAAAGAAAACAAATTTCGTTTTAAGACAGACAATGGGGTGTTCTCCAAGAAAGAAGTAGACTTCGGTTCACGGGTATTAATCGAGGCTTTTACATACCCAGAAGTTGATGGCGACATACTTGATGTAGGTTGCGGGTATGGTCCAATCGGACTCTCTATTGCAAAAGAAGCAATGGATAGAAAAGTGCATATGGTTGATGTCAATGAAAGAGCATTGGCACTAGCGAAAGAAAATGCTGCTCTCAATCAAATTGGCAATGTTGTTATTTATGAGAGTGACAGACTACTGCAGGTAAAAGGGAACAAATTTGCAAGTATCTTAACAAATCCGCCAATCCGCGCAGGAAAAAAGGTTGTCCATGATATATTTGAACAAAGCTATGAGCATCTCATCAATAATGGAGAGCTGTGGGTTGTTATTCAAAAAAAACAGGGAGCTCCATCTGCTTTGGAAAAACTGGAACAGTTATTCCAAGAAGTAGATGTTGTTGATAAGCAAAAAGGTTATTTTATTATAAAAGCAAAAAGGATTGACTAGTCCGAATCGTTGTGATAGCATTGTATAATGCCAATATATTATTTTTCTTTTATCCATTTTTTTATTCAATTAATGTATAAAATTGGTGGATTTCGGAAAAGCTAACAAAATAATACTTGAAATATGAAAAATGCGGTTTTTTGTTTTGAAAACCCTTTTTCTTTTTGTCTTATAAATAACATTGTATGCTGTTTATAAGATGTTAATAGATGTACTATAACGTTTGATTTGAGGGGTGAATCAGTTGACAGGTCAACTTGTTCAGTATGGACGACACCGCCAGCGCAGAAGCTATGCACGAATTAGTGAAGTTTTAGAATTACCAAATCTAATAGAAATCCAAACCTCTTCCTATCAATGGTTTCTAGATGAGGGATTGCGTGAAATGTTCCAAGATATTTCACCAATTGAAGATTTTACTGGCAACTTATCATTGGATTTTATCGACTACAGTTTAGGTGAACCAAAGTACTCTGTCGAGGAATCAAAAGAGCGAGATGTTACATATTCAGCACCATTGCGTGTAAAGGTTCGTCTTGTTAACAAAGAAACAGGGGAAGTAAAGGACCAGGATGTATTCATGGGTGATTTCCCACTTATGACAGAGACTGGTACGTTCGTAATTAACGGTGCAGAACGTGTAATCGTATCACAGTTAGTTCGTTCTCCAAGTGTTTACTATAATGGTAAATTAGATAAAAATGGTAAAAAAGGATTTACTGCTACTGTAATTCCAAACCGTGGTGCTTGGCTAGAGTACGAAACAGACGCGAAGGATGTAGTGTATGTGCGTATTGACCGTACACGTAAACTTCCAATAACAGTATTATTGCGTGCGTTAGGATTTGGATCCGATCAAGAGATTCTTGACTTAATCGGGGACAATGAATACTTGCGAAATACTCTTGAAAAAGATAACACAGAAGGTACGGAGAAAGCTCTTTTAGAAATTTATGAGCGTTTACGTCCTGGTGAGCCGCCTACTGTTGAAAATGCGAAAAGTCTATTGGTGTCAAGATTCTTTGATCCAAAGAGATATGACTTAGCAAATGTAGGTAGATATAAAATTAATAAAAAGCTTCATATCAAAAATAGATTGTTCGGCCAACGTTTGGCAGAAACACTTGTGGACCCTGAAACAGGCGAAATTATCGCAGAGAAGGGTACTCTTTTAGACAGACGTGCATTGGACCGTATCATTCCTAACTTGGAAAATAACATCGGCTTTAAAACTCTTAACCCATACGGTGGCGTTTTAGAAGATGATGTAACAGTTCAATCTGTTAAAATCTATGCACCAATTGATGATGGAGAAAAAGAAATTAACGTTATTAGCAATGCATATGTAGAGGAAGCTGTTAAAAACATCTCTCCTGCAGATATCATTTCATCAATCAGTTATTTCTTTAACCTGCTTCATGGTGTTGGTCTGACAGATGATATCGACCACTTAGGTAACAGACGTCTGCGTTCTGTTGGGGAATTGCTTCAAAACCAATTCCGCATCGGTTTATCAAGAATGGAGCGTGTAGTTCGTGAAAGAATGTCTATTCAGGATACAAACACGATTACTCCGCAACAATTGATTAATATCAGACCTGTTATTGCGTCTATTAAAGAATTCTTCGGAAGCTCACAGCTTTCACAGTTCATGGACCAAACAAACCCGCTTGCTGAGTTGACTCATAAACGTCGTTTATCTGCATTGGGACCTGGTGGTTTGACACGTGAACGTGCTGGCTTCGAAGTTCGTGATGTTCACTACTCTCACTATGGACGTATGTGTCCAATTGAAACTCCAGAGGGACCGAACATTGGTTTGATCAACTCCTTGTCTTCATTTGCGAAAGTGAACCGTTTTGGTTTCATTGAAACGCCGTATAGACGTGTAGATGCAGAGACAGGCCAAGTAACGAATCATATCGATTACTTGACTGCTGATGAGGAAGACAACTATGTTGTTGCCCAAGCGAATTCTCGCCTTGGAGATGACGGTTCTTTCCTAGATGAGGAAGTAGTTGCACGTTTCAGAGGGGAAAACACTGTTGTTAAACGCGATCGCATCGACTATATGGATGTATCTCCTAAACAGGTTGTGTCTGCAGCGACAGCATGTATTCCGTTCTTAGAAAATGATGACTCGAACCGTGCCCTTATGGGAGCGAACATGCAACGTCAAGCTGTGCCTTTGATGCAGCCGGAAGCTCCAAGAGTAGGTACTGGAATGGAATATGTTTCTGGTAAAGACTCAGGTGCTGCTGTTATCTGTAAGCATGAAGGTATTGTTGAACATGTTGAAGCACGTGAAGTGTGGGTAAGAAGAGTTACTGTTATTGACGGTCAAGAAGTTAAAGGTAACTTAGATAAATATAGAATGCTTAAATTCATTCGTTCTAACCAAGGAACTTGCTACAACCAAAGACCAATTGTAGCTGTTGGAAACAGAGTAACAAAAGGCGAAATCCTTGCTGACGGACCTTCTATGGAATTGGGAGAACTGGCTCTAGGAAGAAACGTTCTTGTTGCCTTCATGACATGGGATGGCTATAACTATGAAGATGCCATCATCATGAGCGAACGCCTTGTTAAAGACGATGTGTATACATCTATTCATATTGAAGAATATGAGTCAGAGTCTCGTGATACGAAACTAGGACCTGAAGAAATTACACGTGACATTCCAAACGTTGGGGAAGATGCTCTTCGCAACTTGGATGACCGCGGAATTATCCGTGTTGGTGCTGAAGTGAAAGATGGAGACCTTCTTGTTGGTAAAGTAACTCCAAAAGGAGTAACAGAACTTACTGCAGAAGAGCGTCTACTTCATGCAATCTTCGGAGAAAAAGCACGTGAAGTGCGCGATACAAGTCTTCGTGTACCACACGGCGGCGGCGGAATTGTCCACGACGTGAAGGTGTTTAACCGTGAAGACGGAGATGAACTGCCACCAGGTGTTAACCAGCTTGTACGCGTTTATATCGTACAAAAACGTAAAATCCATGAAGGAGATAAAATGGCGGGACGTCATGGTAACAAAGGGGTTATTTCCCGAATCTTACCTGAAGAAGATATGCCATATCTACCTGATGGTACACCTGTTGATATCATGTTAAACCCACTTGGGGTTCCATCTCGTATGAACATCGGTCAGGTTCTTGAGCTGCACTTAGGTATGGCAGCACGAAGCTTGAATATCCATGTTGCATCACCTGTATTTGATGGTGCTCGTGAGGAAGATGTTTGGGAAACAATTAGAGAAGCTGGAATGGCTCAAGATGCTAAAACAGTTCTTTATGATGGACGTACAGGTGAACCGTTTGATAACAGAGTATCTGTCGGTGTCATGTACATGATTAAACTTGCACACATGGTTGATGATAAGCTTCATGCTAGATCAACTGGTCCTTACTCTCTTGTTACGCAGCAGCCATTGGGCGGTAAAGCGCAATTCGGCGGACAGCGTTTCGGTGAGATGGAGGTTTGGGCACTTGAAGCATACGGTGCGGCTTATACTTTGCAAGAGATTCTTACTGTTAAATCAGATGACGTAGTTGGTCGTGTGAAAACATATGAAGCCATTGTAAAAGGTGAGAATGTACCTGAACCAGGTGTTCCTGAATCATTCCGTGTATTAATGAAAGAGCTTCAAAGCTTAGGATTGGATGTTAAAATCCTATCCAGCACAGAAGAAGAAATAGAAATGCGAGATACAGAAGATGATGATGATATTCAACAAGCTGAATCTCTAACAATAGCACCAGATGCACAAGAGCCTGAATCAGAAAAAGTAGGCATGCAAGAGTAACTTGACGCAATTTTGGAGGGAGGCTGACGCTAGTGAAAAGGGGTCAGCCTTCCTAAATTAAACACGTATTAGCAAATGTATGTAGGGCTTAGCCTGAAGATCAAAAGGGAGGTAGGACCCTTGTTGGATGTAAACAATTTTGAATTTATGAAAATAGGTTTGGCTTCACCGGACAAAATCCGTTCATGGTCATTTGGTGAGGTAAAAAAACCTGAAACAATTAACTATAGAACTTTAAAACCAGAAAAAGACGGCTTATTCTGTGAGCGTATTTTTGGTCCTACAAAAGACTGGGAATGTCATTGTGGGAAATACAAGCGTGTAAGATATAAAGGTGTAGTCTGTGACCGTTGTGGTGTAGAGGTAACTCGCGCTAAAGTACGCCGTGAGCGTATGGGTCATATTGAACTAGCAGCACCTGTTTCTCACATTTGGTACTTCAAAGGCATCCCTAGCCGTATGGGTCTTGTATTGGATATGTCACCACGTGCTTTAGAAGAAGTTATCTACTTTGCTTCATATGTAGTGACAGACCCAGGTGATACTGCACTTGAAAAGAAACAGCTTCTTTCTGAAAAAGAATTTCGCGCTTACCGCGACAAGTACGGTGTTAAATTCCAAGCATCTATGGGTGCTGAGGCAATTAAAAAGCTTCTTTCAGACATAGATTTAAACAAGGATGTAGAAGGCTTAAAAGAAGAGTTGAAAACAGCACAAGGCCAACGCCGTACACGTGCAATTAAAAGACTGGAAGTTCTAGAAGCATTCCGCGGTTCAGGCAATGAGCCTTCTTGGATGATCCTAGATGTGCTTCCTGTTATTCCTCCAGAATTGCGCCCGATGGTTCAATTGGATGGTGGACGTTTTGCAACATCTGACCTTAACGATCTATATCGCCGTGTAATCAACCGTAATAATCGTCTGAAAAGATTATTAGATTTAGGTGCTCCAAGCATCATTGTTCAAAACGAAAAACGCATGCTTCAAGAAGCAGTAGATGCGCTTATCGATAATGGTCGCCGTGGCCGTCCGGTTACAGGACCAGGTAACAGACCGCTTAAATCTCTTTCTCATATGCTTAAAGGGAAACAAGGTCGTTTCCGTCAAAACTTGCTGGGTAAACGTGTTGACTACTCAGGTCGTTCTGTTATCGTAGTTGGACCGAACTTGAAAATGTATCAGTGCGGACTTCCAAGAGAGATGGCACTAGAATTATTCAAGCCTTTCGTTATGAAAGAATTGGTTGAAAAAGGTTTGGCGCATAACATTAAATCTGCTAAGCGTAAAATCGAAAGAGTACAACCAGAAGTATGGGATGTCTTAGAAGAAGTTATCAGAGAGCATCCAGTATTGCTTAACCGTGCACCGACATTGCACAGACTTGGTATCCAAGCGTTTGAACCTACTCTAGTAGAAGGTCGCGCTATCCGTTTGCATCCACTTGTTTGTACAGCATATAACGCTGACTTCGATGGTGACCAAATGGCTGTCCATGTTCCATTATCTTCTGAAGCACAAGCTGAAGCTAGATTGCTTATGCTCGCTGCTCAGAACATCTTGAACCCTAAGGATGGAAAACCGGTTGTTACACCGTCACAGGATATGGTTCTAGGTAACTATTACTTGACTCTTGAAAGAGAAGGCGCTGTTGGTGAAGGTATGATCTTCAATGATACGAGCGAGGCGCTGTTAGCATACCAAAACGGTTATGTTCATTTACACACTCGTGTTGCTGTACGTGCAAGCTCTTTGAATAACCAAACATTCACTGAAGAGCAAAACAATCAGCTATTATTAACGACTGTAGGGAAATTAGTATTCAACGAAATTCTTCCTGAATCTTTCCCATACATTAACGAACCAACAAAAGCTAATCTTGAAGAAAAGACTCCAGAAAGATTCTTCGTGGAGCAAGGCACAGATGTGCGTGCAGCGATTCAAGCAATGCCAATCATTGAGCCGTTCAAGAAGAAAATACTTGGAAATATTATCGCGGAAGTATTCAAGCGATTCAAAATCACTGAAACTTCTAAGATGCTTGATAGAATGAAGGATCTTGGCTTCAGACACTCCACAAAAGCTGGTATCACAGTTGGGGTTGCAGATATCGTCGTTCTTGGTGAAAAACAAGAAATTATCGATGAAGCACAAGGTAAAGTAGACAATGTTATGAAGCAATTCAGACGTGGTCTAATCACAGAAGAAGAGCGTTATGACAGAGTAATTTCGATTTGGAGTTCCGCTAAGGATGTTATCCAAGCGAAACTGATGAAATCATTGGATAAACGAAATCCAATCTTTATGATGAGTGATTCCGGTGCCCGTGGTAACGCATCTAACTTTACACAGTTAGCTGGTATGCGCGGATTGATGGCCAACCCGGCTGGTAGAATTATCGAGTTACCTATCATCTCAAGTTTCCGTGAAGGATTAACAGTATTGGAATACTTCATTTCAACACATGGTGCTCGTAAAGGTCTTGCCGATACAGCACTTAAAACAGCGGATTCTGGTTACTTGACTCGCCGTCTTGTTGACGTAGCACAAGATGTCATTGTCCGTGATGATGACTGTGGTACAGACAGAGGCTTGCTTGTTGCAGCACTTAAAGAAGGCACAGAAATCATTGAGCCGTTGGATGAGCGTCTAATTGGACGTTATGCAAGAAGACCAATCAGACATCCAGAAACAAATGCAGTTATTGTAGCAGAAAATGAGCTTATCACAGAAGATCTTGCTGTTGAAATCGTAGCTGCTGACATTAAAGAAGTGTGGATTCGCTCTGCATTCACATGTAACACTCGCCATGGCGTATGTAAAAAATGTTACGGACGCAACCTTGCAACTGGCCAAGAAGTTGAAGTTGGTGAAGCAGTTGGTATTATTGCTGCCCAATCTATCGGTGAGCCAGGAACTCAGTTGACAATGCGTACATTCCATACAGGTGGGGTTGCTGGAGACGATATCACACAAGGTCTACCTCGTATTCAAGAGATTTTTGAAGCGCGTAACCCTAAAGGTCAGGCTGTTATTACAGAAATGGCAGGGGTTATTGTCGGAATCAACGAAGGAAGAGACCGTCAGCATGAGATTGTAGTTCAAGGTGAACTTGAAACAAGAACGTATACTGCACCATATACTGCAAGACTTAAAGTGAAGATTGATGATAGAGTTGAACAAGGTCAAGAATTGACTGAGGGTTCTATCGATCCGAAAGAATTAATTAAAGTGAAGAACGTTACTGCAGTACAAGAGTATCTTCTTCGCGAAGTTCAAAAAGTTTATCGTATGCAAGGGGTTGAAATTGGAGATAAGCACGTTGAGGTAATGGTTCGCCAAATGCTTCGTAAAGTGCGCGTAGTTGATGCTGGTGAAACAGAAGTATTGCCAGGTACACTATTAGATATTCACCAATTTACTGATGCAAACGCAAAAGCTTTAAGAGAAGGTAAACTACCTGCAACTGGAAGACCAGTATTGCTAGGTATTACAAAAGCATCTCTTGAAACTGATTCATTCCTATCTGCAGCATCATTCCAAGAAACTACAAGAGTTCTTACAGATGCAGCTATTAAAGGTAAACGTGATGAATTGCTTGGATTGAAAGAAAATGTTATCATTGGTAAACTTGTTCCAGCAGGTACAGGTATGCCTAGATACCGTCATGCAGAACCAATTACTGTGGACGAAACAACAGAAGAATCTGTTCCAGTTGAGTAATTTACTGGTATAAAACAATGAATCCCAATATGCAAGGTCTAATAAGTGTAACCGTAAGTTAGATCTTGCTGTTGGTTCATTGTAAGTAATATTTAATTTTTTTGGGAAAAGAATTGACATCTATTTTCATAGATGATACTATATCAAAGGTGCTCCTATTCACCTGTTGCTTTGGAGGATATCTTATGTCTTATGAAAAAGTATCACAGGCCAAAAAAATAGTAGTAGGAACAAAGCAAACAGTAAAAGCGTTAAAGGCTGGGAAAGTAGCAGAAGTAGTAGTTGCTGAAGATGCAGATCCATTTATAATTGGAAAGGTAACTGAAGCTGCCAATGAAGCGAACATCCCAATCATACTTGTGGATTCCATGATGAAGCTCGGCAAATCATGTGGTATAGAAGTAGGCGCAGCAACTGTTGCCATAAATAATTAAAAACTGTTTTTATGGATTTGAACCATGAAAACTTTGTTTTTGCCCTAATATGAACCACCTGGATGTGTGGACTTCAAACATAAATGGAAGGGAGGAAAATTAAATGCCAACTATTAACCAATTAGTGCGCAAGCCTCGTCAATCTGCTCAAGAGAAGTCGAAGTCTCCTGCGTTAAACAAAGGTTATAACAGCTTCAAAAAAACACAAACTGATGTATCTTCACCTCAAAAACGCGGGGTATGTACTCGTGTTGGTACAATGACACCGAAAAAACCAAACTCAGCGTTGCGTAAATATGCTCGTGTACGTTTGACTAACGGTATCGAGGTTACAGCTTACATCCCAGGAATTGGTCACAACCTACAAGAACACAGTGTTGTACTAATCCGTGGAGGACGTGTAAAAGATTTACCAGGGGTACGTTACCATATCGTACGTGGTGCTCTTGACACAGCTGGTGTTAACAACCGTATGCAAGGTCGTTCTAAATACGGTACTAAAAAACCAAAAGCAGCAAAAAAATAATAAACAAATAATATAACAATTGGTTGAAAGGAGGAAATCAAATGCCACGTAAAGGTCCTGTAGCAAAAAGAGACGTATTACCAGATCCAATATACAATTCTAAACTTGTATCTCGTTTGATTAACAAAATGATGATAGATGGTAAGAGAGGTAAATCTCAAGCTATCCTATACTCAGCTTTTGATATCGTTGCACAACGTTCTGGACAAGAGGCTATCGAAGTATTCGATCAAGCTCTTAAGAACATCATGCCAGTACTTGAAGTTAAAGCACGCCGTGTTGGTGGTTCTAACTATCAAGTACCAGTGGAGGTTCGTCCAGACAGACGTACTACTTTAGGTCTTCGCTGGTTAGTTAACTACGCTCGTCTTCGCGGTGAGAAAACGATGGAAGAGAGATTAGCTAACGAAATTCTTGATGCAGCTAACAACACTGGTGCATCAGTTAAAAAGCGTGAAGATACACACAAAATGGCAGAAGCAAACAAAGCGTTTGCTCACTATCGTTGGTAAGATCAAAAATCTAAAAAATACTTTCTTATGGAAGGAGAAAAACCAATGGCTAGAGAGTTCTCCTTAGAAAATACTCGTAATATCGGCATCATGGCTCACATCGATGCTGGTAAAACGACTACAACTGAGCGCGTACTTTACTATACTGGTCGTATCCACAAAATTGGTGAAACTCACGAAGGTGCATCTCAAATGGACTGGATGGAGCAAGAACAAGAACGTGGTATCACGATCACATCTGCAGCAACAACTGCACAATGGAAAGGTAATCGTGTAAACATTATCGATACTCCAGGACACGTAGACTTCACTGTTGAAGTTGAACGTTCTCTTCGTGTATTAGATGGTGCTGTAGCAGTATTGGATGCACAGTCTGGTGTTGAGCCTCAAACTGAAACAGTTTGGCGCCAAGCAACAACTTACGGTGTACCTCGTGTTGTATTTGTTAACAAAATGGATAAAATCGGAGCTGACTTCCTTTATTCATTAAAAACTTTGCATGACCGTCTTCAAGCTAATGCTCATGCAATTCAACTTCCAATCGGTGCTGAAGATCAATTCGAAGGCATTATTGACCTAGTTGAAATGAAGGCAACGTTCTATGGTAATGACCTTGGAACAGATATTGAAGATAGAGAAATTCCTGAAGAGTACAAAGATCTTGCTGAAGAATACCGTGAAAAATTGGTTGAAGCAGTAGCAGAACTTGATGAAGACTTAATGGAAAAATATCTTGGTGGAGAAGAAATTACTAAAGAAGAATTGAAAGCTGCAATCCGTAAAGGAACTGTAAACGTTGAATTCTATCCAGTAATTTGTGGATCTGCCTTCAAAAACAAAGGTGTTCAAAAAATGCTTGATGCAGTAATTGATTACTTGCCTTCTCCATTAGACGTACCAGCAATTAAAGGTACAATTCCTAATTCAGAAGAAGAAGTAACAAGACCATCAAGTGATGATGAGCCATTCGCTGCATTGGCGTTTAAAGTTATGACTGACCCTTATGTTGGTAAATTAACTTTCTTCCGTGTTTATTCTGGTACATTGAGCTCAGGTTCTTACGTACAAAACTCTACTAAAGGTAAGCGTGAGCGTGTAGGACGTATCCTACAAATGCATGCTAACAGCCGTGAAGAGATTACAGAAGTACATGCTGGAGACATCGCTGCAGCTGTTGGTTTAAAAGATACAACAACTGGAGATACTCTATGTGATGACAAAAACCTAGTAATTCTAGAGTCTATGGAATTCCCAGAGCCAGTTATTGAATTGTCTATTGAACCAAAATCAAAAGCTGACCAAGATAAAATGACAACAGCTCTACAAAAACTACAAGAAGAAGATCCTACATTCCGTGCACATACTAACCAGGAAACTGGACAAGTAATCATCGCTGGTATGGGTGAGCTTCACTTGGATATTTTAGTAGACCGTATGCGTCGTGAATTCAAGGTTGAAGCTAATGTTGGTGCTCCTCAGGTTGCATACCGTGAAACATTCCGTTCTTCTGCTGCAGTTGAAGGTAAGTTCTCACGTCAATCTGGTGGACGCGGACAATACGGCCATGTTTGGATCGAATTCGCTCCAAACGAAGAAGGTAAAGGCTTCGAATTCGAAAATGCTATCGTCGGTGGTGTTGTTCCTCGTGAATACATCGCACCAGTTCAAGCTGGTCTAGAAGATGCATTAGAAAGAGGAGTACTTGCAGGTTACCCATTGGTAGACATTAAAGCTAAATTGTTTGATGGATCATACCATGATGTTGACTCATCTGAAATGGCGTTTAAAATTGCCGCTTCTATGGCGCTTAAAAATGCTGCTTCAAAATGTAACCCTGTAATTCTTGAGCCAGTAATGAAAGTTGAAGTAATCATCCCTGAAGAATACATGGGTGATATCATGGGTAACATCACTTCTCGCCGTGGACGCGTAGAAGGAATGGAAGCTCGTGGTAACGCACAAGTAGTTCGTGCGATGGTTCCACTTTCTGAGATGTTTGGATATGCTACAACTCTACGTTCTAGCACACAAGGTCGTGGTGTGTTCTCAATGACATTTGACCACTACGAAGAAGTGCCAAAATCAATCTCTGAAGAGATCATCAAAAAAAATAAAGGGTAATGATTGATTTTACCTTTTCAATGAAGTATAACTACTATGTAAGCAATAAAGCTGTGATATAAATATCACAGCTCCCATACTTAATTTTTACAAATCAAAGGAGGATTTTCCTAATGGCAAAAGCTAAATATGATCGTTCAAAGCCCCATGTAAATATCGGAACTATTGGTCACGTTGACCATGGTAAAACAACTCTAACAGCTGCTATCACTACTGTACTTGCTAAAGCAGGCGGTGGGGAAGCTAAAGGTTACGACCAAATCGACGCAGCTCCTGAAGAGCGCGAGCGTGGAATCACAATCTCAACTGCACACGTTGAGTACGAAACTGCTACTCGTCACTATGCACACGTTGACTGCCCAGGACATGCTGACTATGTTAAAAACATGATCACTGGTGCTGCACAAATGGACGGCGGTATCCTAGTTGTTTCTGCAACTGATGGTCCAATGCCACAAACTCGTGAGCACATCCTATTGTCTCGCCAAGTTGGTGTACCTCACCTAGTTGTATTCTTGAACAAATGTGACATGGTTGATGACGAAGAGCTTCTTGAACTAGTTGAAATGGAAGTTCGCGACCTTCTTTCTGAGTATGAGTTCCCTGGTGATGACATTCCAGTTATCAAAGGTTCTGCTCTTAAAGCTCTTGAAGGTGAAGCAGAGTGGGAAGAAAAAATCAACGAGCTTATGGCTGCAGTTGATGAGTACATCCCAACACCAGCTCGTGACACTGAAAAACCATTCATGATGCCTGTTGAGGACGTATTCTCAATCACAGGTCGTGGTACAGTTGCTACTGGACGTGTTGAGCGTGGACAAGTTAAAGTCGGTGACGTTGTAGACATCATCGGTCTTGCTGAAGAGAAAAAATCTACTACTGTAACTGGTGTAGAAATGTTCCGTAAATTGCTTGATTATGCTGAAGCTGGTGACAACATTGGTGCACTTCTTCGTGGGGTTGCTCGTGAAGATATCCAACGTGGTCAAGTATTGGCTAAACCAGGCACAATTACTCCACACGTAAAATTCAAAGCTGAAGTTTACGTATTGTCTAAAGAAGAAGGTGGACGTCATACTCCATTCTTCACAAACTACCGCCCACAGTTCTACTTCCGTACAACTGACGTAACTGGTATCTGCAACCTTCCTGAAGGTGTAGAAATGGTTATGCCTGGCGACAACATCGAAATGGATGTTGAATTGATTTCTTCTATCGCTATCGAAGAAGGTACTAAGTTCTCTATCCGTGAGGGTGGACGTACTGTAGGCGCTGGCGTAGTTGCTACAATCGTTGAATAATAACCTTTAAAATAAACGGGCCGGTCTAACCGGCTCGTTTTTATTTAGAAATAACGAAAGTGATCTTAGTTTCTTCTATATATATGATGTAATTTTGTTATTTATTATTCTACATAATTATTGAAGAATAGATTGTAATTTTATGACTATTCATTAATGGGTTGAAATATAACGATAGTCGCTGTATAATAATCAAAGTGTACAAAACGTAAAAAGAAAAATAATTTAAGTATTGCTTTTCTTAGAATGTTTATGTATAATAGACAATGTTGGTCTTTGACTGCGATGATGCAGAAGGTTGCTGACACACCCGGCCGCTTTGCCATGGCGAGTGTGTGGGAAATTTCTGCGGAGAATGTCTATTTTAAAATAGGCGAAAAGGAGGGAAAATAATGGCAAAACAAAAAATCCGTATCCGTTTAAAAGCGTATGATCACAAGATTTTAGATCAATCTGCTGAGAAAATTGTTGAAACTGCAAAACGTTCTGGTGCTGCTGTATCTGGACCTATTCCGTTACCAACTGAAAAGTCTATATACACAATCCTACGTGCGGTTCATAAATATAAAGATTCTCGTGAGCAATTTGAAATGCGTACGCACAAACGTCTAATCGATATTGTGAACCCAACACCACAAACTGTTGATTCATTAATGCGTTTGGATTTACCATCAGGTGTAGATATCGAAATTAAACTTTAATTGAAATAAATATATAACTATCAGGAGGTGTGACTGAAATGACCAAAGGAATCTTAGGAAGAAAAATTGGTATGACTCAAGTTTTTGCTGAAAACGGCGATCTTATCCCGGTAACAGTAGTTGAAGCTGCTCAAAACGTTGTACTTCAAAAGAAATCTGTTGAAACAGACGGCTATGAAGCTGTTCAAATCGGTTTCGAAGATAAACGTGAAAAGTTGTCTAACAAACCTGAAAAAGGACACGTTGCTAAAGCAAACACTGCTCCTAAGCGCTTCGTTCGTGAATTGCGAGAAGTTAGCTTAGCAGAGTACGAAGTTGGTCAAGAAGTCAAAGTAGACGTATTCGCTGAAGGCGATATCGTTGATGTAACAGGAATATCTAAAGGTAAAGGTTTCCAAGGCTCTATCAAGCGCCACGGACAATCACGCGGGCCAATGGCTCACGGTTCTCGCTACCACCGTCGCCCAGGTTCAATGGGTCCAGTAGCTCCAAACCGTGTATTCAAAGGTAAAGCATTACCAGGACGCATGGGCGGAGAGCAAGTAACTGTTCAAAACCTAGAAATCGTTAAGGTTGATGTTGAGCGTAACCTTCTATTGATTAAAGGTAACGTACCAGGAGCTAAAAAAGCTCTATTAAAAGTAAAAAGTGCTGTTAAAGCATAATTAGTAATCCGGAAAGGAGGAAACAAGAATGCCTAAAGTTGCATTATTCAACCAAGACGGTACTCAAGCTGGAGATATCGAATTAAAGGATTCTGTATTCGGTATCGAGCCTAACAACCACGTTCTTTTCGAAGCAGTTGTTATGCAAAGAGCTTCTTTACGTCAAGGTACACATAAAACAAAAATTCGTTCTGAGGTTGCTGGTGGTGGCCGTAAGCCATGGCGCCAAAAAGGCACAGGACGTGCACGTCAAGGTTCTATCAGATCTCCGCAATGGCGTGGTGGTGGAACAGTGTTTGGACCAGTTCCACGTAGCTACAGCTACAAATTGCCTAAAAAGGTACGCAGACTAGCAATCAAATCTGCACTTTCTACTAAAGTATTAGAAGAAAGCATTTTAGTATTGCAAAGCCTTGCTTTCGATGCACCAAAAACAAAAGAATTCAAAACTGTTTTAGGTAATCTTTCTGTAGAGAAGAAAGCACTTATCGTAACAGCTGACCTAGATGAGAACGTAGCATTATCTGCTCGTAACATCCCTGGAATCACTGTTGTATCTGCTTCTGATGTTACAGTATTAGATGTATTAAATCATGATAAATTAATCATGACGAAAGCAGCAGTTGAAAAAGTAGAGGAGGTGCTTGCATAATGGATGCACGCGATACTATTAAGCGCCCCGTTATCACAGAACGTTCTACTGACTTAATGGCTGAGAAAAAATATACGTTTGAAGTTGATGTTAGAGCTAACAAAACTCAAGTTAAAGATGCTGTAGAAGAAATCTTTGGCGTTGAAGTTGAGAAAGTAAACATCATGAACTACAAAGGTAAGTTCAAGCGTATGGGCCGTTTCGGAGGCTACACTAACAAACGTCGTAAGGCAATTGTTAAACTAACAGCTGACAGCAAAGAAATCGAATTTTTCGAAGCTTAATATATATCTGAGAAGAGGAGGGAACACAAATGGCGATTAAAAAATACAAACCTACCTCTAATGGTCGACGCAACATGACTTCTTCTGACTTTAGTGAAATCACTACAAGTACTCCAGAAAAATCATTGCTTGCTCCTTTACACAGAAAAGGCGGCCGTAATAACCAAGGTAAGTTAACTGTTCGTCATCAAGGTGGAGGCCATAAGCGTCAATATCGTGTGATTGATTTCAAACGTGACAAAGATGGCATTCCAGGACGCGTTGCTACAATTGAGTATGATCCAAACAGATCTGCTAACATCGCGTTAATCAACTATGTAGACGGTGAAAAACGCTACATTCTTGCACCAAAAAATCTAGAAGTTGGCTTAGAAGTAATGTCAGGACCAGAGGCTGATATCAAGCCAGGTAATGCACTTCCACTAGCTAACATTCCAGTGGGTACTGTTATCCACAACATCGAATTAAAACCAGGTAAAGGCGGACAATTGGTTCGTTCTGCAGGTACTTCTGCACAAGTACTTGGTAAAGAAGGTAAATACGTACTTGTACGTTTAAATTCTGGTGAAGTTCGTCTAGTTCTTGCTACTTGCCGTGCGTCAATCGGTCAAGTTGGTAACGAACAACACGAATTAATCAAGATTGGTAAAGCAGGTCGCTCTCGCTGGTTAGGCAAACGCCCAACTGTTCGTGGATCTGTAATGAACCCTAACGACCATCCACACGGTGGTGGTGAAGGACGCGCTCCAATCGGACGTAAATCACCAATGTCTCCTTGGGGTAAACCAACTCTTGGTGCTAAAACTCGCAAGAAGAAAAACAAATCAGATAAATTTATCGTACGTAGCCGTAAAAAATAACGGGGTTGAACTACGGTTCATAATAAGAACCGTAGAACAATCACGAAGGGAGGTTCAATCATGGGTCGCAGCTTAAAAAAAGGGCCTTTTGTTGATGATCATTTACTAACAAAGATCGAAAAATTAAGTGAGTCTGATAAGAAACAAGTTATCAAAACTTGGTCTCGTCGTTCTACTATCTTCCCACAATTCATCGGTCAAACAATCGCTGTTTATGATGGTCGTAAGCATGTACCTGTTTACATCACTGAAGACATGGTAGGTCACAAACTTGGAGAATTCGCTCCATCCCGTACTTACAAAGGTCATGCAAGTGACGATAAGAAAACAAGACGTTAATGAGAGGAGGGCATTCACATGCAAGCTAAAGCTGTTGCAAATACAGTTCGTATTGCTCCTCGTAAAGCTCGTTTAGTCGTAGATTTAATTCGAGGTAAGCAAGTAGGTGAAGCAGTATCAATTTTGAAGTTAACTCCAAAAGCTGCTTCTCCTATCGTTGAAAAAGTTCTAAAGTCTGCTATTGCAAATGCAGAGCATAACTACGAAATGGATATCAATAACCTAGTGGTTGAGCAAGCATACGTTAACGAAGGACCAACACTTAAACGTTTCCGTCCACGTGCGATGGGTCGTGCAAGTCAAATCAACAAACGTACTAGCCACATCACTATCGTTGTATCAGAAAAGAAGGAGGGGTAATCAGTGGGTCAAAAAGTAAATCCAGTCGGTTTGCGTGTCGGGATCATCCGTGATTGGGAATCTAAATGGTACGCAGGCAAAGACTATGCTGATCTTTTACACGAAGACCTTAAAGTACGTGAGTACATTACAAAACGTTTAAACGACGCTTCTGTTTCTAAAGTAGAAATCGAACGTGCTGCTAACCGTTTGAATGTTACTGTTCACACTGCTAAACCAGGAATGGTTATCGGTAAAGGTGGTACAGAAGTTGAAGCTTTACGCAAAGCTTTAAACTCACTTACTGGCAAACGTGTACACATCAATATTCTTGAAATTAAAAGAGCGGACATGGATGCAAAACTAGTTGCTGAGAACATTGCTCGTCAATTAGAAAACCGTGTATCTTTCCGTCGCGCTCAAAAACAAGCTATCCAACGTTCAATGCGTGCGGGTGCTAAAGGTATCAAAACTATGGTATCAGGTCGTCTAGGCGGAGCAGATATCGCTCGTTCTGAGTCTTATAGTGAAGGAACTGTTCCTTTGCATACTCTACGTGCTGACATTGATTACGCTACAGCAGAAGCAGATACTACTTATGGTAAATTAGGCGTTAAAGTTTGGATCTATCGTGGAGAGATCCTTCCAACGAAGAAGAAAACTGAGGAAGGAGGCAAATAATAATGTTACTACCTAAACGTGTTAAATACCGTCGTGTACACCGTGGAAAAATGCGCGGTCAAGCAAAAGGCGGCACAGAAGTAACTTTCGGTGAATACGGTCTACAATCTTTAGAAGCATCTTGGATTACTAACCGTCAAATTGAATCCGCTCGTATCGCGATGACTCGTTACATGAAACGTGGCGGTAAAGTTTGGATTAAAATTTTCCCACATAAGCCTTACACTGCAAAGCCTCTAGAAGTCCGCATGGGTTCCGGTAAGGGTGCTCCAGAAGGTTGGGTAGCAGTTGTTAAGCCTGGTAAAATTATGTTCGAAATTGCTGGTGTTTCTGAAGAGATCGCTCGTGAAGCACTTCGCCTTGCATCACACAAGCTTCCAGTAAAATGTAAGTTTGTAAAACGTGAAGAAATTGGTGGTGAAACTAATGAAAGCTAATGAAATTCGTGACCTTACCACTGCAGAAATTGAACAAAAAGTTAAATCTTTAAAAGAAGAGCTTTTCAACCTTCGCTTTCAATTAGCGACAGGACAACTTGAAAATACAGCTCGCATTCGTGAAGTACGCAAAGCGATTGCTCGCATGAAAACAGTAATTCGTGAAAGAGAAATCGGCGTCAATAATCGATAACGTGAGAGGAGGTTCGTATGATGAGCGAACGCAATCAACGCAAAGTCTATACTGGCCGTGTTGTTTCTGACAAAATGGATAAAACCGTTACTGTTGTTGTTGAAACGTACAAAAAACACCCACTATATGGCAAACGCGTGAAATACTCTAAAAAGTATAAAGCTCACGATGAGCAAAATACAGCTAAAATTGGCGATGTTGTACGTATTATGGAAACACGTCCATTATCAGCTACAAAACGTTTCCGTCTTGTAGAAGTAGTAGAAAAAGCAGTTATTATCTAATTGTTCGGAATAAGCTTCATCCCGAAGGGAGGTTACACACATGATTCAACAAGAATCACGTTTGAAAGTTGCTGACAACTCTGGTGCTCGTGAAGTACTAACTATTAAAGTTCTTGGTGGTTCAGGCCGCAAAACTGCTAATATCGGTGATATCATCGTTGTTACTGTGAAACAAGCAACACCAGGTGGCGTTGTTAAAAAAGGTGACGTAGTAAAAGCAGTAGTAGTAAGAACAAAGAGTGGTGTACGCCGCGCAGACGGTACTTACATTCGTTTCGATGAAAACGCATGTGTAATTATCCGTGATGATAAGAGTCCACGTGGAACTCGTATCTTTGGACCAGTTGCTCGCGAACTTCGCGATAACAACTTCATGAAGATTGTATCATTAGCTCCAGAAGTACTATAAATCATAAATTCAATTGCCTTTAAGGAGGTGCGAAAAGATGCATGTTAAAAAAGGTGACAAAGTAATGGTCATCTCTGGTAAGGATAAAGGCAAAACTGGTGTAGTTCTTGCAGCGTTCCCTAAAAAGAGCCGTGTGCTAGTTGAAGGAGTAAACATTGTTAAGAAACACAACAAGCCATCCCAGTTGAATCCACAAGGTGGAATCAATGACCAGGAAGCAGCTATTCATGTATCCAACGTTATGCCTATCGATCCTAAAACAGGTGAACCTACACGTGTAGGATCTACATCTGTTGATGGTAAAAAAGTACGCGTAGCGAAAAAATCCGGTGAAATTCTAGATAAATAGTTTAAAAAAGAAGGGAGGTACTATGAATGAACCGCCTAAAAGAAAAGTACACAAAAGAAACTGTACCTGCTCTTATGAGCAAGTTCAACTATAAATCTGTAATGCAAGTTCCAAAGCTTGAGAAAATTGTTATCAACATGGGTGTTGGTGAAGCAGTTGCAAATGCTAAAGCATTGGACATTGCAGTAGAAGAATTGACAGTAATTTCTGGTCAAAAGCCAGTAATCACTCGTGCAAAGAAATCTATCGCAGGCTTCCGTCTACGTGAAGGTATGCCAATCGGTGCGAAAGTTACACTTCGTGGAGAACGCATGTATGAGTTTTTCGATAAACTAGTATCTGTTTCTCTACCACGTGTTCGTGACTTCCGCGGTGTTTCTAAGAAATCTTTTGACGGCCGTGGAAACTACACTCTAGGTGTTAAAGAACAATTGATCTTCCCTGAAGTTGATTACGATAAAGTAAACAAAGTTAGAGGTATGGATATTGTTATCGTTACTACAGCTAACACTGATGAAGAAGCTCGTGAATTATTAACTCAATTTGGAATGCCGTTCCAAAAGTAATCTCTAATTAGAGGGAGGCGTAAATGTGGCTAAGAAGTCAATGATTGCGAAACAAAAACGCACGCCTAAATATAAAGTACAAGAATATACTCGCTGCGAACGCTGCGGACGTCCACATTCTGTGTACCGTAAATTTAAGCTTTGCCGTATTTGTTTCCGTGAATTAGCATATAAGGGACAAATTCCTGGTGTGAAAAAAGCTAGCTGGTAAAACCCCATTATGGGAAGGAGGTTAAAACAATGGTTATGACAGATCCAATTGCAGATTTGCTTACAAGAATCCGTAATGCGAATATGGTACGTCACGAAAAATTAGAGGTACCTGCTTCTAATGTGAAAAAAGAAATCGCTGAAATCTTGAAGCGTGAAGGTTTCATCCGTGATGTTGAATATATTGAAGATAACAAACAAGGAATCATCCGCATTTTCCTTAAATACGGTTCTAGCAACGAGCGTGTAATTACTGGACTTAAACGTATTAGTAAACCTGGTCTTCGCGTATATGCGAAAGCAACTGAAGTACCACGCGTACTAAACGGTCTTGGAATCGCACTAGTTTCTACTTCTCAAGGAGTACTTACTGATAAAGAAGCTCGCGCTAAACAAGTTGGCGGAGAAGTTTTAGCATACGTTTGGTAATATAGGTTTAAATGAATGGAGGTGCAACTAAATGTCTCGTGTAGGTAAAAAACCAGTCGAAGTACCAGCAGGCGTTACAGTTACTATTGATAACAGTACTGTAACGGTTAAAGGTCCTAAAGGCGAATTAACTCGTACTTTTAACTCTGATATCGCAATCAACGTTGAAGAGAACGTGATTAACGTTACTCGTCCTTCAGATGCGAAGGAACATCGTGCATTGCACGGAACAACTCGCGCTTTGTTATCTAACATGGTGGAAGGTGTTTCTAAAGGCTTTGAAAGAGGTCTTGAACTAATCGGTGTAGGTTACCGTGCTCAAAAACAAGGAAACAAACTTGTTCTTAACGTAGGTTACTCTCACCCAGTTGAGATCGAACCAGAAGCAGGAATCGAAATCGAAGTTCCTTCTGCAACTAAAGTAGTTGTAAAAGGTACTAGCAAAGAGCGCGTTGGAGCACTTGCTGCTAACATCCGTGACGTTCGCCCACCAGAGCCTTACAAAGGTAAAGGTATTCGTTACGAAGGCGAATTCGTACGTAGAAAAGAAGGTAAAACAGGTAAGTAATGCCGGATAGGTAAACGAAAGGAGTGACCTGAATGATTACGAAGGCTGACAAGAATGAAACCCGTAAAAAAAGACACGCACGTGTGCGTTCTAAACTAAGCGGTACTCAAGCTCGTCCTCGTCTAAATGTGTTCCGTTCAAACAAACACATTTACGCTCAACTTATTGATGATGTTAATGGCGTAACAATCGCTAGCGCATCTACTTTAGATAAAGAGCTTAACTTAGAATCTGCTAGCAACCTTGATGCTGCTGTTAAGATCGGTGAATTAGTAGCTAAACGTGCTGTAGAAAAAGGTGTTAAATCAGTTGTTTTTGACCGCGGTGGATATTTATATCATGGTCGCGTAAAAGCTTTAGCTGATGCTGCTCGTGAGAACGGCTTAGAATTTTAATAGTCAAAGGAGGGACAAAAATAGATGCGTAGTCGTAGTATTGATCCAAACAAACTTGAACTTGAAGAACGCGTTGTTACTATCAACCGTGTAGCGAAAGTTGTTAAAGGTGGACGTCGTTTCCGTTTCTCTGCACTTGTAGTAGTTGGAGATAAAAACGGCAATGTTGGTTTTGGTACTGGTAAAGCTCAAGAGGTACCAGATGCAATCCGCAAAGCAGTTGAAGATGCGAAGAAAAATCTTGTGGAAGTACCTATGGTTGGTACAACAATCCCACACGAAATTATCGGACATTTCGGTGCTGGTGAAATCTTGCTAAAACCTGCTTCTGAAGGTACTGGTGTTATCGCTGGTGGTCCAGTACGTGCAGTGCTTGAGTTAGCTGGTGTTGCTGATATCCTATCTAAATCTTTAGGTACAAACACACCAATTAACATGGTTCGTGCAACTTTAGACGGTTTAAAACAATTAAAACGTGCTGAAGACGTAGCGAAGTTACGTGGTAAATCAGTAGAAGAACTGTTAGGATAAGGAGGGAAATTAGATGGCAAACAAACTGGAAATTACCCTCACTAAAAGCGTTATTGGTCGTCCTCAAGACCAACGCGAAACAGTTAAAGCGTTAGGTTTGCGTAAAGTAAACCAAACAGTACAACAACAAGATAATGCTGCTATCCGCGGCATGATCACTAAAGTATCACATTTAGTATCTGTTAAAGAAAACTAAAAATCATTCTTCTTCAATAAGGAGGTGCCAATATGAAACTTCATGAATTAAAACCTGCAGAAGGTTCTCGTAAAGAACGTAAGCGTGTCGGTCGTGGTATCGGTTCAGGTACTGGTAAGACTGCTGGTAAAGGTCATAAAGGTCAAAATGCACGTTCAGGTGGGGGTGTAAGACTAGGATTTGAAGGTGGTCAAACTCCTTTATTCCGTCGTTTACCAAAACGTGGTTTTACAAACATCAACCGTAAAGAATACGCAATTGTTAACCTTGATGTTCTTAACCGTTTCGAAGATGGAGCAGAAGTGACTCCAGAACTTCTTATCGAAACTGGAATCGTGAGCAACGAGAAAGCAGGAATTAAGATTCTTGCAAATGGCAAAGTTGAGAAAAAGCTTACTGTTAAAGCACATAAATTCTCCTCTGCTGCAAAGGAAGCTATTGAAGCTGCCGGCGGTCAAACTGAGGTGATTTAATGTTTCAGACAATCTCCAATTTTATGCGCGTGGGTGAAATAAGACGTAAAATCATATTCACCCTATTAATGTTGATTATATTCCGTATCGGTACTTTCATACCGGTACCTTATGTAAATGCAGAGTTTTTACAAGCGCAGGATGCTTTTAGTGCCTTCGGTATTCTAAATACATTCGGCGGCGGCGCGCTTAGCAACTTTTCTATACTTGCTATGGGGATTATGCCATATATCACAGCATCTATCATTGTCAGCTTGCTGCAGATGGATGTTGTACCTAAGTTCACTGAATGGTCTAAACAAGGTGATGCTGGTCGACGTAAGTTAACTCAATTTACTAGATACTTCACTATCGTCTTAGGCTTCATTCAGGGCTTTGGAATGTCTTATGGTTTCAATAACCTTGCAGGTGGTGCTTTGATTACTAATCCTGGATTTAGTTCCTACTTGGTAATCTCTGTTGTGTTAACAGCAGGAACTGCTTTCTTGATGTGGCTTGGGGAACTAATCACGTCAAAAGGTGTTGGTAATGGTATATCTATTATCATCTTTGCTGGGATAGCTGCTGGAATTCCAAATATCGCTAACCAAATTTATGCACAACAGTTTGAAAACCCTGGTGATCAATTATTCTTGCGCATTGCTACAGTGCTTCTAATTCTAGTTGCAGTGGTAGCTCTTGTAGTTGGAGTAATCTTCATCCAGCAAGCACTTAGAAAGATCCCAATTCAATATGCGAAAAGAATGACAAATGGAAACAGCTCGGTTGGAGGACAATCTACACATCTTCCGCTAAAGGTTAACTCTGCTGGAGTTATCCCGGTTATTTTCGCGGTTTCATTCTTGGTTACTCCAAGAACAATCGCATCATTCTTTGAGCAAAATGCTGTAACAACTTGGATACAAAAAGTATTCGACTACACGCATCCTATTGGAATGGTTATCTATACAGTATTAATTCTTGCATTCACTTATTTCTATGCTTTTATCCAAGTTAATCCTGAACAAGTTTCAGAGAACTTGAAAAAGCAAGGTGGATACATTCCAGGTATCAGACCAGGAAAAAGTACGCAAGAATATTTGACTCGTGTTCTTTACCGTTTAACATTAGTCGGTGCATTATTCTTGGCTGTTATTGCCATTCTTCCAGTGTTCTTTATCAACATTGCCGGGTTACCGCAATCTGCGCAAATTGGTGGAACGAGTCTACTAATCGTAGTCGGTGTTGCACTGGAAACAATGAAGCAGTTAGAATCCCAGCTAGTTAAACGTCACTATAAAGGATTTATAAAATAACATATAATTTTAGGGGACTCTTGTCCCTTGAATTTTATGTGCAAGACTTTATTTAGGGGGGAATACGCATGAATTTAGTCTTAATGGGGCTCCCTGGCGCAGGCAAAGGTACACAAGCCGAGAAGATTGTCGAGAAATATGGCATCCCTCATATCTCAACTGGTGATATGTTCCGTGCTGCAATGAAAGATGAAACAGAGCTTGGACTAAAAGCAAAATCATTTATGGATAAAGGTGAATTGGTTCCTGATGAAGTTACTATCGGGATCGTTCGCGAAAGACTTAGTAAGGATGATTGTGAAAAGGGTTTTCTTCTAGACGGATTCCCTCGTACTGTTCCACAAGCTGAAGCTTTAGAATCCATTTTGTCTGATTTAGAAAAAAGACTTGATTATGTAATCAATGTTCAAGTCGATCAAGAAATATTAATGGAAAGACTGACAGGACGCCGTATTTGTAAGTCTTGCGGAGCGACATACCATTTGGTGTTCAACCCGCCTGCTAAAGAAGATACATGCGATCGCTGTGGCGGTGAGTTATATCAACGCGCAGATGATAATGAAGCTACTGTCAAAAACCGTTTGGATGTTAACATCAAACAATCTCAACCATTACTTGATTTTTATGAGTCAAAAGGCTACTTGAAAAACTTCAATGGCCAACAAGATATTTCAAAAGTATTCTCAGATCTGGATGAATTACTAAGTACTCTTAAGTAATCCTAAATTCATAAAACACTTTTGCTTAGACTAATCTGAATCTAGCATGGACTTAAATCAGAGAATAAAATAGAAGAATTGGGATGAAATGGCTAAGGAGTTTATTCCTAAACATGATGCATTTCCTTTTTTCAAAAGGTATAATAATTCCTATGGTTATATCTGTAACAAATAAAGCATAAATATGAATTTTAATGTTTATGTGAGTTAGAAGAATAATCAATTTATGATAATTGGTGCAGAGTATTTTGGATTTCATGGTAGCTCCGCTTGAATTGCTTTTTTATCTAGTAGTGAAGAAGGTAACTATTATTCTTTCTATTATGGACATAAGGTATAGGACCAGGTGTGCGCAATCGGTAATCCCTCTTTATTTTAATATCGGAATGCGAAGATCTTTACGGCATTTCATGTAGCGATTGTGTATGTGATGCGAAAAATACGGTTAGACTCTTGAAGAAGTGTCCATGCTATTTTTTTTGCAGTAATTAACAAAAGCAGTGAAACAGCCGCAGTTAGCACTTTGCTAGTGTTTTTATATTACCCTGTTAGCAAGAAATATTACTTTTAATATAGCTTTATAACGGAGTGTAAAAGCAATATTAGCTGTGTTGGTGGTCACATTGGTCGATTCTGATGGAAGTTTATAATTTTTATTATTAATTTGTCATTATTAGCGGACGAAGGTTTAACATTGTGTTATAATCAATTAGTTGCAGTTATATGACGAATTAGTATATTATAGAGCAGTTCAGAGTAGTTGATGTACACCGATCGTGTTACAAAAGAGAGAACTACACTTTGCTATATTTAGTTTAAAGTATTTCGCATTTTAAAATGAAGGGAGAATTTATTCGATGGCTAAAGACGATGTAATCGAAATTGAAGGCACAATCACTGAAACTTTGCCGAACGCCATGTTTAAGGTAGAATTAGAAAATGGTCATACTGTATTGGCTCACGTTTCTGGTAAAATTCGTATGCATTTTATCCGCATTTTACCTGGTGATAAAGTAACGGTTGAGTTATCTCCATATGACTTGACTCGCGGAAGAATCACTTACCGCTTTAAATAATCTGATTGCACTCCGTACTATCAAGGAGGTTAGGATAATGAAAGTTAGACCATCTGTTAAACCTATCTGCGAAAAATGCAAAGTTATCCGCAGACGTGGGAAAGTTATGGTTATCTGTGAAAACCCTAAACATAAACAAAAACAAGGTTAATAATAAGGAGGTGCGCATATAGATGGCACGTATTGCTGGTGTGGATATTCCACGTGAAAAACGCGTAGTAATATCTTTAACATACATTTTTGGTATCGGAAAAATTACTGCACAAAAAGTATTGGCAGAAGCTGGTGTTTCTGAAGATACTCGTGTTCGTGACTTGACGGAAGATGAACTTAACAAAATCCGTGATATCATTGACAAACTAAAAGTTGAAGGTGACCTTCGTCGTGAAGTTTCACTTAACATCAAACGTCTAATGGAGATCGGTTGCTACCGTGGTCTTCGTCACCGCCGTGGTCTTCCAGTTCGCGGACAAAACACGAAAAACAACGCTCGTACACGCAAAGGTCCTCGTAAGACTGTAGCTAACAAGAAAAAATAATCGGTAAAGGAGGTACTAGTAATGGCACGTAAAACGAATACTCGTAAACGTCGTGTGAAAAAGAATATCGAATCTGGTATTGCACACATTCGTTCAACATTCAACAACACAATCGTAACTATCACTGATGTTCATGGTAATGCTCTTTCTTGGTCAAGTGCAGGAGCTCTAGGATTTAGAGGTTCTCGTAAATCTACTCCTTTCGCTGCTCAAATGGCTGCTGAAACTGCTGCTAAATCATCAATGGAACATGGTATGAAAACTCTTGAAGTAACTGTAAAAGGACCAGGTGCTGGTCGTGAAGCTGCTATCCGTGCTCTTCAAGCTGCAGGTCTTGAAGTTACTGCTATCAGAGATGTAACTCCAGTTCCTCATAATGGCTGCCGACCACCTAAACGTCGCCGCGTTTAATTTTTCTGTATAAAATCATTTATCCTTGTCTATACTGGGATTTGATTAAAACTTTTTAAAAAAGCCCGTACAGAATTATTAACCCAGTTGTTGTGCACAAAGCGGGAACGTAAACATGGGGAATTTCGGTTACTCAGTTAGCCGGGGTTTCGACGTTTTGAAGGAGGGTATATTTTGATGATCGAAATAGAAAAACCAAAAATCGAAACGGTTGAGATCAACGATGATGCCAAATACGGCAAATTCGTCGTAGAGCCACTTGAGCGTGGATATGGTACTACTTTGGGTAACTCCTTACGTCGTATTCTATTATCCTCACTCCCTGGTGCCGCTATCACATCCATTCAAATTGATGGGGTACTTCATGAGTTCTCAACAATTGAAGGCGTCGTGGAAGATGTAACATCTATCATATTGAACATCAAAAAACTAGCACTTAAAATCTACTCTGATGATGAAAAAACTTTAGAGATTGATATGCAAGGTGAAGGAGTTGTCACTGCAGCGGACATCACTCATGACAGTGATGTAGAGATCTTGAATCCAGATCTTCATATCGCTACATTGGGCAGCAACGGAAATCTTCGCATGCGTTTAACTGCTAAGCGTGGTCGTGGATACGCACCTGCTGAGCAGAACAAGCGTGAAGATCAGCCGATTGGTGTTATTCCAATTGACTCTATCTATACGCCTGTATCTAGAGTGAATTATCAAGTTGAAAACACTCGTGTTGGTCAATTGACTAATTATGATAAACTAACATTTGACGTTTGGACTGACGGTAGTACAGGTCCTCAAGATGCTATTGCACTTGGTGCAAAGATTTTGACAGAGCATTTAAACATCTTCGTTGGTTTAACTGATGAAGCACAAAATGCTGAGATAATGGTAGAAAAAGAAGAAGATCAAAAAGAAAAAGTTCTTGAGATGACGATTGAAGAGCTTGATCTATCTGTTCGTTCTTATAACTGCCTAAAACGTGCTGGCATTAATACAGTACAAGAATTGGCAAATAAAACTGAAGAAGATATGATGAAGGTTCGAAATCTAGGTAGAAAATCTCTGGAAGAAGTTAAGCATAAACTGGAAGAGCTAGGTTTAGGCCTGAGAAAAGACGACTGATAAACAGCCGTTTTTGATTGCCCAGCTGCTTGAATAACAACAAAAGGAGGGAATCACACATGGGTTACAGAAAGTTAGGACGCACTAGCGCACAGCGTAAAGCTATGTTACGTGACTTAACAACAGACTTAATCATCAACGAGCGCATTGAAACAACTGAAGCTCGTGCAAAAGAACTTCGTTCTGTTGTAGAAAAAATGATTACACTTGGTAAACGTGGAGATCTTCATGCACGTCGTCAAGCTGCTGCTTACGTACGTAATGAAGTTGCTAACGTTGAAGAAAACCAAGATGCTGTTCAAAAATTGTTCAGCGACATCGCTGCTCGTTACACTGAACGTCAAGGTGGATACACACGTATCATGAAAATGGGACCTCGTCGCGGAGACGGTGCACCAATGGTAATTATCGAGTTAGTATAATAAAGAGATTTTAAAAGAACTTAGGGTGCGGGACAGTTTATATTGCTATCAAACTTGTTCAAGTACCCTTTTTCTTTAGCAGTCTCATTCTATATGCTATCAAGCCAAAACAGAGTGTTACGATGAGCATTAAGGAAAAAAAGATAGAAATGTCTCGTCTAGCTCTAGCACCTCAATAAATTCAATGTGAATTTGGGGTGCGGGCTTTTTTCGTTTTTAAAGAAGCATTCAGGGTGCGAAGAATAGGAATATCATAAGATTCTTTACAACATATGAATTACCTGGATAACAGGGACATAGGATTTTATAAAAAATATCAATCTTATGTTAAACCAATTCAAAGCTCGCCCGTAAGGCGAGTTTTCTTTTTGGCAAAAGAAAAATGAGTGGGGTATTATATGGACCATAAAGTATTGGTAACAGTTGATTCCTTATCTTTTATGTACGAAGATCAACAAAGAAAAGCTCTCGATAACGTTTCCTTTCAAGTAAAGCAAGGGGAATGGGTGGCGATAGTAGGACATAATGGCTCTGGCAAATCTACACTTGCAAAGCTGTTAAACGGCTTATATTTTTCGTCGGAAGGTTCAATTCAAATAGGTGATGTAACTATTTCTGAAGAAACAGTATGGGAAGCAAGAAGAAAGATAGGCATGGTATTTCAAAACCCTGATAACCAGTTTGTAGGTACTACAGTAAAAGATGATGTGGCTTTTGGGTTAGAAAATATTGCCGTCCCCAGAGAAGAAATGCATAAAAGGGTAGAAGCAGCTTTATCAAAAGTTAATATGTTGCCTTTTCTTGATCAAGAGCCGCACCATCTTTCAGGCGGTCAAAAACAGAGAGTAGCCATTGCTGGGGTAATTGCTTTGAAACCTAGCATCATCGTGCTGGATGAAGCTACTTCCATGCTTGACCCGCAAGGCAGACAAGAAGTGCTGGAATTAATGAAAGAGCTGAAGGAGGAGAACATGACCGTTATCTCCATCACTCATGATTTAGACGAAGCTGCAAGAGCAGACCGGATCATAATTATGAATGAAGGGAAGATATATAAAGAGGGGAATCCTTCTGAAATCTTTCAGTTAGAAAAGGAATTAATTGATATTGGGTTGGATATCCCATTTGCGATAAAGCTGAGAAGCGGTCTTCGTAAGCAGGGAGTTCAACTGGACAAAATTACATTGACAGAAGAAGAGTTGGTGACAGAGTTATGGACATCTCACTTCAAAGAGTAGCTTATAAGTATCAAGAGAATACACCATTTGAAACTCTGGCTATTAAGGATGTAGACATAAACATTACCTCTGGATCATATACAGCTATTATTGGACATACAGGCTCTGGGAAATCTACCGTCCTTCAACATTTGAATGCTCTGTTAACACCTTCAAATGGTAGTGTTGTAATTGGCGACAGACTAATCGAATCTGGACGTAAAAATAAAAACCTTGCCCCTATTCGTCAAAAGGTAGGAATCGTCTTCCAGTTTCCCGAAAGCCAGCTTTTCGAGGAGACAGTGGAAAAGGATATTTGCTTTGGACCGATGAACTTTGGTGTAAGCGAGGAAGAAGCTAAAGTAAGAGCAAAAAAGGCGCTTAAAGAAGTTGGTCTGTCTGAAGAGTATTTGACTAAATCTCCATTTGATTTATCTGGAGGGCAGATGAGAAGGGTTGCAATTGCAGGAGTTCTGGCAATGGAACCAGAGGTGCTTGTGCTTGATGAACCAACCGCTGGACTTGATCCAAGAGGGCGCAAAGAAATTATGGATATGTTCTACAGACTTCATAAAGAGCGGAATTTAACGACCATTCTTGTTACTCACAGCATGGAAGATGCCGCAATCTATGCTGATAAAATAGTTATTATGAACAAAGGAAATGTTTATAAAGAAGGAACACCAGAGAATATATTCTCAAATAGTGAAGGTTTAATAGAAATTGGTCTTAATGTTCCGGATATAGTTAGATTTCAACAGAAATTAGAATCACTGCTAGGATACAAGTTAGACAGAGTGCATTTAAACATGGAGACATTTATTATGGAAGTTTCAGATCATTTAAAGAAAAAAGAGGCTAATCAATGATGGGGAAGATGATAATCGGCCGTTTTGTTCCCATTGACTCTCTTCTTCACAGGATGGACCCTCGCTCTAAACTGATAATCGTATTTTTATTTATATGTATCGTTTTCCTTGCTAACAATGCGGTTACCTACTTTATACTTGCTGTTTATGTTGGTATGATGATTCTGTTATCCAAGGTGCCCTTCCGATATATTTATCTCGGGTTAAGGCCGATTTTATGGCTTATATTATTTACTTTCTGTCTTCATTTATTCTTTACTAAAGGTGGCAACCTTTTATTTGAATACGGATGGATAAAGATTTATGAAGAAGGTTTAAGGATGGGGATTCTTATTTCATTAAGATTCTTTCTGCTTATCATTATGACATCCTTGCTTACCTTGACAACGACTCCAATCGAGCTGACAGATGCCTTAGAAACGCTCCTAGGGCCGTTGAAAAAAGTCCGTTTTCCAGTTCATGAGCTTGCTTTAATGATGTCTATTTCCCTGCGCTTTATCCCGACACTTATGGATGAGACGGAGAAGATAATGAAGGCACAGATGGCAAGAGGGGTCGAATTTTCTAGCGGCCCAATCAAGAACAGAATTAAAGCTATTGTTCCATTGTTAATTCCGTTGTTTGTCAATGCTTTTAAGCGTGCGGAAGAGCTAGCAACTGCAATGGAAGCAAGAGGCTATCAAGGCGGAGAGGGCAGGACCAAGTACCGTCAGTTAGTATGGAAGCAAACAGATAGTATCATGATTTTATTATTAGTGCTAGTGGCAGGATTGCTGTTTGTATTTAAATCATAATGGAGATAAATAATGCAAAGATATAAAGGGATAGTCAGCTATGACGGCACCGAATACTGCGGTTTTCAGTTGCAGCCAAAAGACCGAACTGTTCAAGGAGAAATTGAAAAAGCTCTTAAAAAGCTTCATAAAGGCAGTGAAATTAAGATACAAGCATCGGGCCGTACAGATGCAGGTGTTCATGCAAAGGGTCAAGTTATTCATTTCGATTCAGATCTTGATATTCCTGCAGGTAAGTGGGAGCTTGCTTTAAATGCACTGCTGCCGCATGATATTGTTTTTTCCACAATAGAGGCGGTTGATAGAAGCTTTCATGCGAGATACAATGTGCAGGGCAAGGAATACCGTTATTTTATTCATCTCTCTGAAAGGAGAGACCCGTTTAAGCGTAATTTTGCCTATTATTACCCATATCAGCTGGATATAGGTGCCATTAGGGAAGCATTGGAGTATTTCATCGGAGAACATGATTTTACGAGTTTTTGTTCCATGAAGACAGACAAAGAAGATAAGGTTAGGACCATTCATTCCATGAGATTGGTGGAAGAAGGGGACATGCTTGTTTTTTGCTTCGAAGGGAATGGTTTCCTGTACAATATGGTCCGGATTATTATTGGGACGCTGTTAGATGTGGGCAGAGGCAAACGAAAGCCGGAATCCATTAAAGAGATACTAGAGAAGAAAGACCGCAAAGCCGCAGGAAAGACAGCTTCTGCAAACGGACTTTATCTTTGGAAGGTCTTTTATTAGGCCCGAAAGAGCCAGGTTTTCAAGAAATATTCATAACAACTAAACCTGGTGTAACATTTTCTTGACATATGCCACTCTAGCATATATCATAATATGGTATGTATTATAAACCCACATTAAGCCCCGGAAACTTATTGTGTGAACATATAGACGTAAATCATTAAAACAAACAAAAAATTAAAAACTTACATTCAGGAGGGAAACTCATGCGTACAACGTTCATGGCTAATTCAAATACTGTTGACCGTAAATGGTACGTGATTGATGCTGAAGGCAAAACTTTAGGTCGTCTTGCTAGTGAAGTAGCATCAATTCTACGTGGTAAACACAAACCAACTTTCACACCACATGTGGACACTGGTGATCATGTTATTCTTTTAAATGCTTCAAAAATCGAATTGACTGGTAAAAAATTGACTGATAAAATTTACTACCGTCACACAATGCATCCAGGTGGACTAAAGCAAAGAACAGCTTTAGAAATGCGTACAAACTACGCTGAGAAAATGCTTGAGCTTGCTATCAAAGGCATGCTTCCAAAGAATTCTCTTGGTCGTCAAATGTTTAAAAAATTACATGTATACGCTGGTAGCGAGCATCCGCACCAAGCACAACAACCAGAAGTTTACGAACTTCGCGGATAATTAATAAGGGAGGTAAAAAAAATGGCACAGGTTCAATATATCGGTACTGGTCGTCGTAAAAGTTCCGTTGCACGTGTACGTTTAGTACCAGGCGACGGTCAAATCATCATCAATGGTCGTGAAATTGAAAACTATATTCCATTTGCAGCTTTGCGTGAAGTTGTAAAACAACCATTAGTAGCTACTGAAACTACTGGAAGCTACAATATCCTAGTAAACGTTAGCGGTGGAGGTTACACTGGTCAAGCTGGAGCTATCCGTCATGGTATCGCTCGTGCTTTACTACAAGCAGATCCTGAATACCGTCCAACACTTAAACGTGCTGGATTGCTAACTCGTGACGCTCGTATGAAAGAACGTAAAAAATACGGTCTTAAAGGCGCTCGTCGTGCACCTCAGTTCTCAAAACGTTAATTTTGCGTTTCAAAGACCCTTTCCACTTTTGTGGAAAGGGTCTTTTTTATGTCTGAAAATTATCTCTGACGGCGGCCTATGTTAACTCCTAAATATAAATCTTCACATCTAATCATTCTAGAGCTTAAATATCTTTTAATTTATGATGCAGGGGGCCTTTAAAAGTTAGTAACGTTATATAATAATATAGGTTAAACTTCTTCAATTGGTTTATAGAAGCTTTTGGCGGGATATTCTAAATCGAGGACTGATTAAAATAAGCTGAATGGAAAAAATTATTAAGATAATCAGCATTTCTTAATAAGCGCATTTATTTTATAGCTGCTGTTTCTTGAACAAAGGATAACCCTGAAGATATATCTTCAGGGTTATCCTTTGTAATTAAACTATTGACCGTTAATCAATATTTTGTTTTTGTCGCACGTATTTGGCTATATTCAACAGTTTGTCCAAATTAACTTTTTGATTCCACATAGTTTTCGCATCATCTGTCATATAAGGATAAATATATTGATCAATCACAACCTGATAATCTAAGTCAAATTTGTAAAACTGTTAACTTAAATAAAGAAAATGATGATGTTGTTTTTTATAATATCTTCTTAAAAAGACTGGTCGTTTGATGTGCCAAAAAACCAAATTGAATGAACAAAATAAAGATATCACTACAACCGGGGAGCAAACTACCATCTTTATTTTTCTTATTTTTATCAGGGAGGATCCAGCCTTCCTTTTCTAAACTTTTTTGATCTCTATTTTTTGATTTCATATGGCACCTCTATATATTCATTTAATTTACTACTACTCATCGTTTGTTTTTTGCAAGCAAAAAGTGCAGAAAAATGCAGCGAAATTTACATAGGCTTGCAGCTAGTGTTTACATTAAATTCCATCTTGTGTTTTGATTGAAGAAAGTGCATTTTTCAACCGGTAACTTTCC
>NZ_JAMAUK010000031.1:0-51021 GCF_023714395.1 Niallia sp. MER 6
TAACTAAATAACGTAAAACCTTCCAATTATGAGAAGTAGGAAGGTTATTTGGTATACCCTTTTTTAGTATAACATGAAATATTTTTAGTATTTAATGAAAAATATTGACAAACTATTAGCTGGTTTAATAATTGGTGTTAACATTGCACCAGATAATCCGCCTGCATGGATTTCCACCGTACAAGTCATCATTGTTTCACCATTAATATCTTCTGCAGTAAAGAGACCGCTTCCTGAAAAATTATCTGATAAACCTTTTAGTTCAAATTTAATATTTGAAGGTTCATTCCATTCGGTAATATCTACCTGTGCTTGTATTGTTTTTTTAATGCCTTTCAGACTACCTTCAAATGTCCAAATAGATTGCTTGTCATTTATGATTTTATGTTCTTTATAGGCTGGTACTGTCGTTGCCCATTTTTCAAGATCACTGACATAATCCCAAACTGCTTGTACATCTACTGGAACTACTACAGTATGAGTTCCTGTTGCCATTATGACCCCCACCTTCCCTATGTATGTAACTTTACATCTCTACAGTTTAATTATTACATAAAAATCATAAACTTTCATCTATAATGACACATAGCTTTCCTACTTCCACTTCCCCAATTATTTACATTCTCCACAACCCAGCTGTTTAATGAAATGAACAGCACTTCCGTTTTCAAACGACTTTTATGTTACTTAATACTATTCTTTATGGAATTTATCACATAAAGAAAGGCTATCCAGTTAATTTAAGGCTAGTATCTTCTGTTAGGTGTTTACCAAAAGAAACTGGAATTCCCATTAGTAAAACAGGTATAGAAGTAGTAGGAAGTTTGCCAGCCTTCTTATTTAAAGGTGAAGAGAAAGTAATAGTTCAACCAAAATCATTTATTAAATTCCTTGTGTCTATCCAGTGTAAACCATCGTATTAATAGCAACATATATCTGTTCTCCCTGATTATTATGGTTATTATTTCTCCACTTTCTTTCCTCTTTTGATATCATCAATTTTCTCCGATGTAAATTATATAATCGTTCTTCTTATTGCTACTTTAAAACTCAAAATAGTTAACCCTATCTGAATTGCATTATAAGCACACCTTACTAAGTTTTTTCATCAGATTATACTTACTTCATTGCCTATAACATTAGATTCCTTCGGGTAATTAGTATGCGATAAAATCAAAGGTTTTATAAGGAGAACGATTGAAAGTGAACACTTAAGGACTCAATACGTGGAGGGAACAACTATTCCCCTTTTTTGATTGACTTACTCTCATTATTAATTTTAACCTGAAGAATTTGGCACTGCTCGAATCTTTTACTTTTAGTATGCCGCAGATGCTTTTGTGCACAATATGATACATGTAAGCAGCATGATAAGTAGCATTCGTTTAACTTATTTGTTGTCTTTGTATAACCACAGACTACGGAGTTGAAAAAATGAAGTTTAACAAGAAGAAGATTAACATCGTAGATATCCAAACGGCAAAGAAAAGTGTGTTTGCAACTGGGGTTGGAAATGCAATGGAATGGTTTGATTTTGGTTTATATTCCTACTTAGCTGTTATTATTAGCCAGAACTTTTTTAGTGCAGTACAAAATGACGAGTTAAAATTAGTATTTACTTTCGCGACTTTCGCCATTGCCTTTTTAATGCGTCCATTAGGCGGTATTATCTTCGGTAAAATTGGTGATAAAGCAGGAAGAAAAGTCGTCTTAACTACAACCATTATTTTAATGGCCTTTTCGACCTTATTGATCGGTTTATTACCTACTTATGATCAAATTGGTATATGGGCTCCCATCCTGTTATTAGTCGCAAGAATTATTCAAGGCTTTTCAACTGGAGGCGAATATGCTGGTGCAATGGTCTATATTGCTGAATCATCTCCTGACAATAAGCGCAGCATCCTCGGAAGTGGATTAGAAATTGGTACCCTAACTGGGTATATATTGGCTTCCCTCGTAGCAAGCATACTTTTTGTCGCATTATCTGATGAACAGATGGCCACATGGGGATGGAGAATCCCATTCTTGCTTGGTTTACCGCTAGGACTTATTGGAATGTACCTGAGAAAAACCTTAGAGGAATCACCTATTTTTGAAAATGAAATTTCTTCTACTCAAGCTGAAGAACAAACAGAAGAAGGCTTCTTCTCTATTCTAAGAAATCATAAAAAAGATATAATAGTCTGTTTCATATCTGTAGCCTTCTTTAATGTGACAAATTATATGCTACTATCCTACATGCCTTCCTATTTAAACGAGATAATTGGTTTATCAAGCACGACCGGTACTATTTTAATTACACTTGTGATGGTCATCATGGTGCCACTCACATTACTATTCGGTAAGTTAAGTGATAACATTGGTAATAAAAATGTCTTCTTAATTGGTTTAGGCGGACTATCACTCTTATCTGTACTAGCTTTTTATTTCGTGAATCTGAATGGCTTACTATTTATTTCGTTAGGTATCCTTATTCTGGGCGTACTGCTTGCAACGTATGAAGGCTCCATGCCCGGTTCATTGCCAGCAATGTTTTATACCGATATACGCTACCGAACATTATCTGTAACATTTAATGTCTCTGTTTCCATATTTGGAGGTACTACACCATTAGTTTCCACCTGGCTTGTTCACCAAACAGGCAATAACTTAGCGCCTGCCTGGTATTTAACAATCGTAAGCCTTGTCGGATTCTTTGTAATACTATTCTTATTTAAGAGTACTACAGGAAAATCCTTAAAAGGATCTTATCCAACAGTTGCGACGAAATCTGAATTTAAAGAAGTTGTTGAGAATCCTGAGGATGCACTATGGTGGCGGACGGAACAAGAATAAAGCAAGCTTTATTAACATTCACCAATTAGACAAGGTTCGACTGACACTTTTTTAGCTTATTATTACATCAAAGGTTGAAAGAGAACGTATTTATATGTATAGAGTTCTCAATAGATTAAAGCATCAGCATACTTGCTGGTGCTTTTTTTAGTATTAATTGAAATAAATTACACATTAACTATAAAAGTGTTAACTCCAATATAAGTGTTTATCCTTCTTAAGTTGAAATTGAAAAAATACGTCTAATCCTTTACACACCAAGGTTTATTTACGCATTTCCCAATATAAATTTAATGATACTTGTTTATACTTCTTCAACGACCGCTTCTTTTCATAACTATTTAAGAAAACCATCAATAATTATTTGCTCCTCTTTGTTTAAAGTAGAAATGGGTTCCCGACAAATACCTGCAGATACATTTTGCTTATCTAATATATACTTAATGGCTCGAAGTGCTCCAATCTCTGTAATAGTCTTCATATAAGAAGACAGTTTAGAGAGTAGCTCCTTTGCAACATTAATCTTACCAGACTTTATTTGTTTAACTATCTCATGTATTTCGTTAGGAAATACATTTCCTAACACACTAGAAATACCATTAAAACCAAGTTCAGTATCTTCTAATATAGTTTGGTCTGATCCAGTTAATACAATAAATGTAGAACCGAGTTTTTCTTTTACTTCCTTTACTGTAGCTCGATCACCCGCTTCCTTTAATGCAATAATCTGAGGAAACTGTTTAACTAATCTAAATAATGTTTCTATATTTAAATTAAAACCAGTTCTTGGAGGGTTATTATATAGCATAATTGGTAAAGAAGTATGGGAACAAACCTTTGCTACATAATGAAAGGCTTCCTCTTGATTAATTCGGAGGTATGGAGGGAAACCTAACATAATTCCATTTAAACCAGCTTCTTTTGCTGCAATAGCCAGTGAAATCGCATCTTTCGTTTGAACTGCTGCAACTCCTCCATAAAGTAGAACTTCATTTTTCGCTGCTTCTTTTACTTTATGAAATAAAGTAATACGTTCTTCAATAGTCATAGAATGTTGCTCTCCTGTAGATCCACTAATCAGCAAGGAGGGAACATTATTCTTTTTATAGTAATCAATTAATGGCGGTATACCGTCTAAATTTAGCTTTCCATCATAAGTAAACGGTGTTACCATCGCAACACTGAATTCAAGAAAAGGATTTTTCATTTCAAGTTCTCCTTATATTTTATTTTCTTCACCACTTGTGCCACTTAGAATCAAATTCTTTATACCTGCTTCATCATTGGGAAATATTAAGTTTTATAGATGGCTTCAGAAAAATTCTATAATGTAATCTGACATAAAAAAAGGTACAATTATGAACAAATAAACATGTCAAGGGTGGCATTTAATGAAAAATACTATTTTTGCTCTTAATGACGACGCACCGAAATACAAACAAATTTACGAACAGTTTAAATTATATATTGAGAATGGAAATATCTCCGTTAACGAACAGCTGCCATCTATTCGTCAACTTGCAGACTCCCTTTCGGTAAGCAGAAATACTACACTTAATGCCTATGAACAACTTTTGGCAGAAGGTTATATTCGTAGTGATGGACGTAAAGGCTATTTTGTAAACGAATTAGATCCGCTTTTATATCAAAGTGTAAAAATGCCAACTAAAAATGAAAAAAAAGAATTAAAAAATGCCCGCATTGATTTCCGAGCAGGAACCGTAGATCAACAGCATTTCCCATTGAAAACTTGGAGAAGAGTGACCAATCAAGTTCTAACTATGCACCATAGTTATCAATATGGAGACCCTTTTGGTGAAGAATGCTTACGTGAACAAATTGTAGCCTATTTATTTCAATCTCGTGGACTCAAAACAAATGCAAATAATATCATAATCAGCAGTGGCACTCAGCCTATGTTAATTAATTTAGGGAAGCTTCTGAGGGAAAATTTCTCTAGCTTTATTGTTGAAGATCCAGGATATGTTGGTGCTAGAGAAGCTTTGAAGTTTCATGATTTTACATTGGAAACGGTACCTGTTTGTGAAACAGGTACAGATTTTTCTACACTAAATCAGAAGGAATCAAGACTGATTTATGTAACACCCTCTCACCAAAGTCCAATAGGCGTTAGTATGTCCATACAAGAAAGGTTAAAGCTTATAAATTGGGCCAGTGTCAGACAGGGATATATTATTGAAGATGATTATGATAGTGAATTCCGTTATACACAGCAACCATTCCCAGCATTAGCTTCCATTGATTCAACAAGAGTCATTTACTTTGGGAACTTTTCGAAGTCATTTCTTCCTGGAATACGTATAAGTTATATGGTTCTTCCAGATTCATTAATAAACCAGTATAAAAAGCAATTTTACCTTTTTGAAAGCCCTGCTTCGCTTCATAATCAGCTTGCAATGGCTAAATTTATGAAAGATGGTGAATGGAATCGCCATCTTAAACGAATGCGTCTTGTTTATAAGCAAAAAATGAATTATATCGTTTCAGAATTAAAGAGTCATTTCAAACAAACTATAACGATAATTGGAGAACAGTCTGGATTATTTGTGCTCGTTAAACTCCATCTTAACTCTACTGAAGAATGGTTAATCAATCGCGCTTCATTATATGGAGTAGTAGTGTATCCTACCTCCATATATACGCTAGAAAATCACATGAATGAGCCCACTATAAAGCTTGGCTTTAGCAACCTAACATGTGAAGAAATTCAATTAGGGGTTCATCTTTTAAAAGAAGCTTGGTCATAAAAATACCATGTAGTCGTTAGTAAATTACTAACAACTACATGGCATCTTAATCTATGAAGGATTAATGCTCATTTTCTGCTTGAACTTAGCTTTATCCCTTCCCCCACACTACAATCTAATAGAAGTTTGCTTCCTTTTACCAGAAAATAAATAAGTACAAATAAACCCAAAGATGATCATTAGAGTAGCTAAAAGCCCTCCTTCTTACCCAAAAGAACCTCCTGTTAATAAATCATTTCCACTACTCACATCTATTGTATATACACCATATGGCGTTGTTCCACTAACAGGAAAGCCGAAAACATTTCCCTGAAAATAGTTCCATGTAATATGATAGCCTATTGGTGTCCACAAACTCTGTGTTTTGTCATACATGTAAGCAAATAGTATTCCTACTAGGAAGATATTGAAAATGCCTAGTAGAGTTACATTTTGATTAGCCAAATGTGCAATTCCAAAAATCAGGGCTGACACCATATAAATGGTTACCTTTCGACGACCTCTATCTGCAAGGGTAGACATGATATAGCCTCTGAATACAAGTTCTTCAAACAAACCAACCAAAATAAAAAAGATTAAGTAAGTAATAGAATAAGTTGAAAAGTTTGGGTTGGAAAGTGTGTTGATTAATTCAATATTATCAGTAAATAACAGGATAAAGAAAATGATTGCAATAGATATTGCTCCTAATAGTAGACCAAATATTATATTTATTAGGAATAAACCAAAACCCAAATCTTGTATTTTCTTTTTGTTTAAGAATTTCCATAATAAAAGCAATGAAATTAAAGCAGCCCCATAACCAAGTGCATAGGAAAATACATCTAACCACGGTCGACCATCCATAATAACACTTCTATCCATTGTAAACACATTAGTACCGTCTGAAGTCAGTCAAACGTTCTTCCTCAGAATGTCTACTACAATAATTTTTGTTGCGTCTGCTGCTTTTACAGACAATAATGTAAACCTATTGGACTAGGAAGTGCGACTGACCATAGCAAAAAAACGACTCACCATTAGGTGAATCGTCCCTTCCTGCTATTCAAGGAATTTCTGCATATCCTCATCTAAATATACCCAGCCTTTCCAGCCGATATGAATCGTGTCACGCATAAAATAAGGTTCGTATTCATAGTCAGAGTAATCGGCGTAAGTAAATCCGCTATCATTTATTTGTGTCTTTATACGAGTGTAATAGTCTTGCCGGCCTTTTTCGGGAAAGCCTGTGTAATCATAGTAAGCGCCATTAACCGGGATAATGATAAAAAGCGGTTCGGCGCCAGATTGCTTGAGTATATCAAGCATCAGCTGGAAATCATCGTATTCCGGTGATTCTGCGTAGGAACGGCCTTTATTCTTTCCTTTCATTTCCTTGATGGAGTGCTTCTTATGATTATATACTTTGTCATCAATATAAAATTCGGACTGCTGTGTTCGTTCTTCTCCATAAGTATCAGCTTGTGTTTGCAATTCTTCCCATGTCTTGTCCTTGACTTCATCTGATTGATGCCTATTAGTGGTTGAATCATTCAGAAGTGTGAAGTACAAATCCTTTTTCTTCAGTACGGAAAGATAGGTCTTTGCAGGAACTGATAAGATATTAAACTTAATCTTTTTATCATTCAGATAAGCGTCATAAAGCTGATAAAGAATGGTATCATTCTTGACTGCATTATACGTCATCAGGCGTTGCATCAATTTTCGTTTCACCTGCTCGTTCACTTCCTTATTGAAAGGAAGCTCGTATGCTTGCACGGAGGAATAATTTGGTGCAAAATGCTGCTCGTCTGTACCATGCTTTACAAACCATTGCGGTGATACGATGATGACCATTTGCTTGTTCTTCAATCGAGCGGCATGGGTTGCAAAGTTTAAGTCGTGAATAATAGAGGTCATTCCGCCTTTTCCTACTAAATAAGGTGTGAAGGGAGCTGCGTTCGTTTCAAAATAATTTGATGGATGGAATGGATCCCAGCGCGATAATTCTGAAGAACCATAAATCGGAACATACTTTGAATGTTTGAGCATTTCACTTTGTAAATAGGTTCCTTGAAACATATTTGGCTCCAGACTGATAGCCGATTCCTCCAAGCGATCAGCAGGAACTAACTTAGCCAGCCATGATACGGGTAAGAATACAACCCCGGCAAACAGGACCAATGCAAGAATGATTGGTCCAAACAAATACTTTTTCTTCATTATTTCAACTCATTCAGACGGTCAACGATAGCATTTGGTGTATTCCATGTATCTCGGTCGAACTCCGTAATTGGTACATTTATATCAAGCTGATCCTGGAATTTAACTAGTAATTCTACTGTTCCAAAAGAATCAATTAGTCCTGAATCGAATAAATCCAAATCAAGCTCTTCTTTCACAACATCATCTTGACAAACTTCTGCAATAACTTGTAGTACTTCTTCTTTAAAATTCATTTATATATCCCCTTTTATTGAAATGGTTTGCCGGAAAACAGATAAAAACCGAAGCAAACGACATGGAAAGTGATGATGATAGACACCATTGTCATTGCTTTTCCTGTTGGCCAGCGTTTATGTTTTTTATTCCAAGTCTCGAAGAAATTAAATCCGGTCATCATCATGGCATGATATGCTCCATAAATGATGTACTGAATTTCTAATCCATGCCATGCTCCCATCAGCAGGAACAGCAGGATATAACCTAAATTCGAAACGAGCATTTTTTTTTGTATCCATTTTTTCTTCCTTATGAGGAAGACAAAGCGCATGAACACATAATCACGGAACCAGAACGACAGTGACATATGCCATCGGTTCCAGAAATCCTTGATGTTGCGGCTGATAAATGGTTTATTAAAGTTCTCCGGTGACCGGATACCCATTATATAACTGACTCCGACTGCAAATGCCGTATAGCCGGCAAAGTCGAAGAATAGGTACAAGCTATAGCTGTACATGTACAACAGGTGATATGAAAACTTACCATCTGCTATATAATCTAGATTCATAATGAAGTACGTATTAATGCAATAGCCGATTATAAATTTATACAAAAACCCAAGGAAGATTTTGTTGATCCCTTTATATAGCAGCTCTTTGTACTCCTCCGGTTTCCAGCGCTTTTCTTCATCCTTCTGGAATCTGCGGAAGCGGTCAATAGGACCCGAGGAAATTGTCGGGTAAAACAGCATAAAATTAACAAGCTTAAAAATCGAGAGCTGCTGCTTAATCAAACCATCTCTTGTTTCAATAATAATTTGGACAGCTCGGAATGTCAGATAAGAGATACCTAGAAAACTAGCCCAATTATCCACTGCCAAAATCGGTAAAATCTTGGATAAAATTAAAGGCAGGATGGATAGAAAACTTATTACATAGAATACGAGGCTGCTATTCTTTGTCTGTCGATACGAAATATAGCCTTTGACCAATATAACTTGAAGGATGGTGAAGACTACTAATGAGAAAAAGCCCGCGTTCCCTCCTGAAAATATAATAGCCAATACAACAATTGAGACAAAAACATTATAATAACGCAGGCGCTTGCCCATTATGCCGAGTATCATTGTCGGCAGAAGCAAGATACCTAGAATAATAAAGAAAAGGAACGAGCTATACGGGGTCATGCGAATACCTCTTCCTTCATTTTCTTGCGGTCTGCTTTTCCATTTATAGTCATTGGAATAGAAGTATGATACGAGAACTTACGCGGAATCATATATGCTGGCAAGCGCAGAGCAAGATCTTTGCGGATTGCAGCTGTCAGTTTGTATTCCTTATCAAAATCATGGTCCGCCGGCACAACTGCCGCAATCAAGTATTCAATTTCTTCGTTTGGTGCATAAGGAATAATAATCGCAGCCTTAATAAAATCAGACTGATTAAGGTGGAACTCAATCTCTTCCAGCTCCATCCGGTAGCCATGAAGCTTGATCTGAAAATCCATTCTGCCTTGGCAGTACACCAACCCGTCTTGAATAATGCCGGCATCTCCGGTACGATAGGCATTCATTCCGTTAATCATGCCGAATGCATTTTCTGTCAGTAGCGGCTCACCTAGATAGCCTTTTGACACACTTGGCCCAGCAAGAATTAGCTCCCCTTTTTCCCCTTCTGGCAACGGATTATCCAATTCATCCACAACGAAAATACGCATATCAGATTTTGGGTAGCCAACTGGCAGAGCCTTCTCTTTCTCAAGCAATTCTTCTGTAATCTCGATAGACGTCACAGCCACTGTTGCTTCTGTTGGCCCATAGGTATTAAAAATCCTTGCTTTTGGGAAACGTGCTTTCAGCTCCTTGGCCACAGCTAGCGGCAGTACTTCTCCACAGAAAAGAAATACTTCAAGCTCTCGAAGCATCTTGTCATTAAAATCTGGATTTGGAAAACACATTTGCACGAAGGATGGTGTCGATGTCCACACTTGCAAGGCAGAGCGGCTCAAGTTCTCAAACAAAAGCTTCGGCTTATTGCTTACATCTTTCTCTAGCGCATGAATGGAGCCTCCGCTCTGTAACGCTGGATAAAAGTCCATCACAGACAAATCGAATGAAAAAGGCGCCTGATTCAAGAATACTTTTCCTTCATCTAATGGAAAGTCACCTGTCATCCAATCGGTAAAAGATTGCAGATTTGCTGCAGTTATTTGAACACCTTTCGGATTTCCTGTACTGCCGGAAGTATAAATGGTGTAAAAAACTTCTTCAAGATGGACCCAGTACTCATCGCCAATAAGCTCTTCTTGTTCCAATTCCAGGTTTAGCATATGTAAAACTGCAACACTATCAAAATCCAGCTTGCTATCTGTTGTATTAATTACTAATCCAGCACCAGATTTTTCGACGATAAGACGCACCCGTTCCATTGGAATGGATGTATCTACCGGTATATAAGGGTATCCAGCCTGCACACAGGAAAGGAACGCTACCGGCATATCAGTTGCCATATGTCCATACACAACAATTGGCGTCTGCCGCTCGAGCTGAATGGCATGTAATAAGCTTGCTAGTCTCCTCGATTTGTCCCAAAGCATTCCATAGGTCAGCACCTGATCCTCTGTACGATATGCAATATGCTCCGGTTTTCTTTCCGCATGCTGTGCAATACGAGTTAAAAGTTTCATTTTATTATCTTCTCCATTTAGAAATCATTATAAATATAGTTGCCAGTATTGGCCGTATGGAAGCCGTACATCAAAAATAAGGTAACGAGGATAGCCAAATAAAAACAAGTATGTAAAGCAAACCGGACGCCAGTGTGCATATACAGCTGTTTAAGCTTATTCATCTTCTCTCTCCTTTCTTTTATTCAAATTTATAGCCGGTTCCAATAACAGTCCGGATATGATGTGATTCAAAGCTTAATTTAGCTCTTAGCTTTTTTATATGTGTATCCACAACTCGACTATCACCATCGAAGTCAAATCCCCATACGTGATTCAAAATTGTTTCCCGTGAAAGGACATTATTTTTATGCTGAAGCAAGAACACCAATAATTCATATTCTTTTGGCGTAAATTCGACCTGTTGGCCCCCGAGCTGAAGCTGATGGGACTTCGTATTAACGATTGCTTCACCGAAGCTTAGCATATGACCAGTCGGCAAGTAATGTTCGTTTGCCCGTTTCATTAAAGAATTAGCACGTGCTACTAATACTTTTGGGCTGAATGGCTTCGTAACATAATCATCAGCCCCAAGTTCAAAACCATGAATTTTATCATCGTCACTGGATTTTGCTGTCAGCAGAATAATCGGTACACCAGAACTCATTCGTACCTGCTTGGTGACAGCAAATCCATCCATTTGCGGCATCATGATATCGAGAATGACTAAATCCGGATAAATGGCATCAAACCAATCTATCGCACTGCTGCCATTATCCGTTTCATACACTTCCCAACCGTCCTTTTTGAAATAATCAGCTACAACTTCTCGAATTCTCACTTCATCCTCGACAAGCAATACTTTCTTCCCCATCGTGAATCTTCCTTCCAATTTATAGATATTAACAAGGTTATATGTCTTTCATGTGTCCTAATAAGAAATTATTACCATTATTTGAAATGAACATAGAAACGTACACCGTCTGGCATGTTTTCCGCACCATAATGAAATCCATGCAAGTTAAGTATTTGCTGGACAATCGCCAACCCTAAGCCTGTACCACCTGTCATTCGGCTTCGCGAAGATTCAGTCCTATAGAACCTTTTCCAAATATTATCCAGATGCTCACTTGGTATTTGCTGGCCTTTATTCTCAATTTTGAACACACAACCGCCATTTTCCTGATCCAATTCAATTCGAATCACAATAACAGAATTAGGCTCACTGTGCCGAACCGCATTAATAAGAAGATTTTGCATTACTCGTTCCATCCACTCATAATCCGCCAAAATATGCTGTTCATTCTTCGGCATGATTTCAATGACAACATTTTTCTCTTGTGCAATACAGAATAATTTAGAGGCCAATACCTCAATCATTTCACTAAGCAAAAAAGATGTTTTTCTTAGTTTAATCGCACCGTTCTCCAACTTAGCCAAATCGAGCATATCTTTAATAAGCACTTCCATCTTTTCTGACTCCTCAATGATCACTTCTACATAGTGGTCATGCTTATCCGGACTAACACCATCCTGCAGCCCCTCAGCGAAGCTTTTGACAATGCTGAGCGGCGTCTTCAGTTCATGGGACGCATGCTCGAAGAACTCGCGCTGCTCCTTTTCCATCTGCACACGTCTTTCCATATCACGCTTTAGCTTTCCATTAGCTTGTTTCAAGTCATTTAATGCAACATCTAAATTCTGTGCCATAACAAGCATATTGTTTGAAAGGCTCCCAAGCTCATCCTTCTGCTTAATCGGCTTCGCCGATGAGAAGTCTAGATGCACCATTTTTTTTGCCATGTCATTCAATTTAATCAATGGTCTGCTGACAAGACGGGAATAGAATAGCGACAACAAAATGATGAGAATAAAGCCAATAATGCCGATATATATATAAAATATTCGAAGTGCTTCATTGGTATCTTTAATTTCCTGAATAGATGTGACAGAGAACATAAATTGCATTTCTCCATCTTTCTTAATTGGCTCAATTAGTACTAAATTATGTTTTCCACTCCATGATTCCACCCAATCCAACTGCAGACTTTCCCCTTCAGTAAGCTGCTTTAACTGTTCCTCCTCAAGCGGGAACCATTCCAACAACGCATCATAGAGTATTCCTAGTCCTCTATTAATCATTCCACCCTTAGGCAGCGAAATGCTTTTTACCTTTCCTTCAATAGCCACTTCATTCTCGATTGGATCTTCCCCTGCACTTGACGAATTCTTTGTAATAACAGATGGATAAATGACCGTAGGAACCTTAGCATCTGGTTCTCCTCGAACAATCAATGTATCTCCCTCTTTGATATTCATTGCTTGTAACTGTTGTCCGTAAGACGAGACTAGTAAGGACAGCGATACTTCTACTACATTTCCATCTCCTGTTTCCAGCATAATATTAAACGGATCCTGAACTAACTGAAAACCTTCTTCGTCCACAATCGTCAACGGACTTTTGGACTTCCTCATGTAAGATAAAGTCTGTTTTGTCAGTTCCGCTTCGCTCCAGGAGTTTTCCTCATAACCTTCTGCTAATTGATGTATGCGATTTGCTGCTTCTTTCGTTTTATGATGCTGATAGAAACGATCAAATAATGACAATTGAAATATCATAATCATGGCGTAAAACACCAAAAAGAATAAAGCTGTTACAGCAAATAATTTAACGGTAATACCGCGTTTTCTCATGTTCTACTCCTTTATTTCATACGACTGTTTATTAATAACTTAAGCTATTCGTATGTTTTTTGTGTGTCCACAAACACCACTTCATATAGTAACCATCTTTTTGAAGTTGTGGAACCTTTTTTTACTTGAGCATTTCCATCAGAAATGAAGGTATCATTGGCAAAATAGATGTATGATCTAGACAGCCTTGTTAACATCAACTACTTATTTAAAATAAAAAAACATCTAGTAATTAGATGCCTGCCTGCACTGATTAATGTCCTTACACAAAGTTAACCTTTTTCACGTTTCTTCTACTAGGATGCTTCAGTTAATTCCACAATAAAAGGAGCATTAATCTTTTCATCGATTAATGCTCACTAAACCTCTCTATTATATTATTAAAGGAATATTTTCGGTTTAGCTAACTAGACATAAGCCTAACAAATAACGATTAATGGATTTAAACACTTATATTGACTTAAAAATCCGTAGTTCTATCAAAACAACTATAGGTACATATTAATATGTTTGAATATTCAGTATTTTAAATAGATAAAAAAATGGCTCCGCAGGTAGGACTCGAACCTACGACCGATCGGTTAACAGCCGATTGCTCTACCACTGAGCTACTGCGGAACAAAAAAGTATGTATTATATGGTGGGCCTAAATGGACTCGAACCATCGACCTCACGCTTATCAGGCGTGCGCTCTAACCAGCTGAGCTATAGGCCCATATTGGAGCGGGTGATGAGAATCGAACTCACGACATCAGCTTGGAAGGCTGAGGTTTTACCATTAAACTACACCCGCATAATAGGTTGTAAAAAAGATTTAAGATGTGGCTAAACTGGTTCATTCGAACTGTTAAGCACCTGCCATAATATTATTATTGGCAGGAGTAGTAGGAATTGAACCCACACCGGAGGTTTTGGAGACCTCTGTTCTACCTTTAAACTATACTCCTAAATGGCGGTCCGGACGGGACTCGAACCCGCGACCTCCTGCGTGACAGGCAGGCATTCTAACCAACTGAACTACCGGACCAGATTGCGGGGACAGGATTTGAACCTGCGACCTTCGGGTTATGAGCCCGACGAGCTACCAGACTGCTCCACCCCGCGATAATATTATTTATTTAACTAATGGAGGAGGAAAGGGGATTCGAACCCCTGCGCGGTTTGACCCGCCTGTCGGTTTTCAAGACCGATCCCTTCAGCCGGACTTGGGTATTCCTCCGTATTGGTGGAGCCTAGCGGGATCGAACCGCTGACCTCCTGCGTGCAAGGCAGGCGCTCTCCCAGCTGAGCTAAGGCCCCGTTATTTTTGGGATATTAATGGTCGGGAAGACAGGATTCGAACCTGCGACCCCTTGGTCCCAAACCAAGTGCTCTACCAAGCTGAGCTACTTCCCGATATGGCGCGCCCGAAAGGAGTCGAACCCATAACCTTCTGATCCGTAGTCAGACGCTCTATCCAATTGAGCTACGGGCGCTAAATTTTCGAAAAACAATGGTGCCGAGGACCGGAATCGAACCGGTACGGTAGTCACCTACCGCAGGATTTTAAGTCCTGTGCGTCTGCCAGTTCCGCCACCCCGGCATTGTTTTTAAAAATTGGAGCGGAAGACGAGGTTCGAACTCGCGACCCCCACCTTGGCAAGGTGGTGTTCTACCACTGAACTACTTCCGCTTAGAGTATGAAATTAAATGGTGCGGGTGAAGGGAGTCGAACCCCCACGCCTTGCGGCGCTAGATCCTAAGTCTAGTGCGTCTGCCAATTCCGCCACACCCGCGTAAATGGTGAGTCATGCAGGATTCGAACCTGCGACCCTCTGATTAAAAGTCAGATGCTCTACCAACTGAGCTAATGACTCATCTCATTTTAAAAGATGGTGCCGACGAGAGGACTTGAACCCCCAACCTACTGATTACAAGTCAGTTGCTCTACCAATTGAGCTACATCGGCATTTATATGGTGGAGGATGACGGGATCGAACCGCCGACCCTCTGCTTGTAAGGCAGATGCTCTCCCAGCTGAGCTAATCCTCCGAATATTGGTGACCCATACGGGATTCGAACCCGTGTTACCGCCGTGAAAGGGCGGTGTCTTAACCGCTTGACCAATGGGCCAGTTTACCATTAATTCTAGTAGCCAATTAAACTTCTTATTTGGCGACAAAAGTTATTATATAAAAACTATATTATATTCGTCAACATATTTTTTATATTTTTTTTAAATAAATTTATATAAGTGGCTAACCCTCCATGTGGATTAGACATTTTAAATTGGATCTTAGCCACCACTTTTACTGATATTAAGGTAACTCCCGCTTCATTAAAAACTTCACGCTACAAAAGTATTCGAACAAAAAGACCGGACAGAGCCGGTCATCAAAACTAGATTGATTTAGAACGCCCAATTCTTTGCTTAAACCCATTTGCTAGAGGCACGACGATGATACCGGCAATAACGAGCTGCATGATGTTACCTGGGATAGAGCCGAACGGCTGAATCCAGTTGCTATAAAGGATAACTTCTGTAAAATAGTAGCCGACAACTTTGATAATCAGGGCAACAGCCACTGCCAGTACGTGTACGTATACCTTTTTGCCAGGCATCTTTTCAGCAATAAGGCCAGCTACATATCCCATTGCACCAACGATAACAAATGTAAACGGAGCCCATAATGTCCAGCCTGAAACAATATCGAACAGAGCCATTCCGAAGGCTCCCACTATTGCGCCTGATTTTTTACCAAATACAAAGGCAGCAATCAAAAGCGGCACGTTACCTAAATGAATGAGGCCCCCGTTACCCATCAGTGGCAGCCTAATGTTGATAAACATAGTAGCTAGGAAAGTTAAGGTAATAAAAAGTGCATTAAGAACCAGAGTTCTCGTTTTATTATGTTCTGTCGTAAACATGTAAATCCCCCTCGTTATTTCGGAGTGTGTGTTCAAAAGAATCTCCACTTCTTTAATGATTACTAGTATAATGAAATCTGACAATATAAAAAGTGCCACTTTTTTAAAATATAACATGGTCAGAGAGGAGGATTCTTGAATGGATATGCTTATGTTTGAATTGAATAAACATGCAACAAAACCCTTGTATGAACAGCTTTATATTGGAATTAAAACCGCCATTTTGAGCCAACAAATTGAAGTTGGAACGAAGCTGCCATCTAAAAAAAAGTTGGCCGAATTTTTAAATATCAGTCAAACAACCGTAGAAGTTGCATATGCTCAGCTGATTGCAGAGGGCTTTATTGTCTCAAAACCGCGGGTTGGTTTTTTTGTAGAGGATATTAATGAATTACCTTATATCGGAACAGAGCAGGTCGAGCTGCCAGTGGAGGATACTGAGGAAAAAATTATCCAGTTTGACTTTCACCCAGGAAAAATTGATACAGATTCCTTTCCTTTTTCACAGTGGAGAAAATATGCAAAAAATCTATATGATCTTCCTTCCAAGGAGCTGCTGCAGATTGGAGAACCCCAAGGAGAATACGCGTTACGGACTGAAATAGCAAAATATCTTTATCAATCAAGGGGGATTGTGTGTAAACCGGAGCAAATAGTGATTGGTTCTGGAACGGAACAACTTCTTCCTATGATTTTAAGGCTGCTTGAAAATGATTCAAACTTCGCCCTCGAAAATCCTGGCTATTCAGCAATCCCAAGAATTCATCTGCAAAACAAAGCAATTCCGATTCCAGTTGATGAAGATGGATTAATTGTAGATGAACTAAAAAAAACAAACGCAAATGTGGTTTACATCACACCTTCGCACCAATTTCCGACAGGTGCAGTTCTTTCCGCCACGAGAAGAACACAGTTATTGCATTGGGCAGCAAAAGTTGAAAATCGCTACATCATTGAAGATGATTACGACAGTGAATTTCGTTACACTGGAAAACCGATTCCCGCATTGCAAGGAATGGACAAAAACGATAAGGTGATTTATCTGAGTACGTTTACCAAGTCATTAATGCCTTCATTACGAGTGGCTTATTTTGTTTTGCCTTCAACATTGCTAAAAAAATATAAAGAAACTTTCAGTTATTATTCAGCAACAGTTCCGAGATTTGACCAGCATATAGTAGCCAGCTTCATGAAAGACGGTTATTTTTCAAAACACCTAAACCGTATGCGGAAAATTTACCATAAAAAGCTTGATAAACTGACCTATATCTTTAAAACAGATTATCCTGAAGTCATTATCACCGGAGATCAGGCTGGGATGCATATTTTAATTTCCCTTCCCCTGCAGAAAAGTGAAAAGGAGTTAAAAACAACTGCGGCAGAAAGCTCCATCGCCATTTACCCGGTAACTGATTATCTGTTAAAACCAATAGAATATAAGTATCCAACATTTTTGTTAGGATTTGGCGGTATACCACTAGAAAAAATCGAGGACGGTATTCACCAATTAATGCAGTGTTGGGGAATAGCAAAATAATTAGAGGCAGTCATAAAATGCCGGAAGAGCTTTCCGGTATTTTTATGACTATGTGGTTTTGACAGTTTTTTTATTTAGTTACCCTCTTCCTAACTGTAGTTCTGAGATAACAAATCCCCCTTTTGGGTGTTCAAAAGTCTTTTTCGAGGCTTTAATTTTTGACGGAGCGATTTTATCAATTCGATCTTTTTAATAACCCTTTTTTCACATAAAAAAAAGCTACCGTTGCGGCAGCATGATTTAAACCTTATAAAACTAAATCATTCATTTCACAAATCTTCACTGTTATTCCTGTTTAAATAAAACAGCCACTCACTAGGAGTTATTTCAATAAAAAGTTCCTGCAACAATGCTTATCCCAGACTTCTTTTTTATCTGGTGTGCCCTGCTCGAAGAAAATTTCACTATGATTAAATTGCTTTTTCAGTATTAGATGCTTGTCTTTTTGGCCTTGGAATATGCCATTTATATTTTAAAGACAACATCCTTAAGACAACAATTACTATAAATAATACGTAAGTTTCGATAGTCCCATTAATAAAATTAAGACCTATTAAAGCCCCCGTAATGATAGTCCAAAAAGCATATAGTTCATATTTAAAAACAAATGGCTGTCTTTTCGCTAAGGCATCTCGAATGATACCTCCACCTACACCGGTTAATAAAGCAGAAGCAATACTAGCACTTGCAGGTAATCCTGAATTTTTCGCGTAAAGAGCACCTTGAATGGCGAAAGCCACTAATCCAACCGCATCTGTTAGACCAAATGAATAATACCAATGCTTCCAACTAACAATTTTTTGAATAGGTATAAAATATATGACCGTAATCAATAGGAATGTTAGTAGAAATAATGTGTTTTGTTCCCATAATGCCGAAACTGGCACCCCTATCAATAAATTCCGTATAGCTCCGCCTCCAAAAGCAGTTATAAAGCCTAATGCATAGTATCCGATCAGGTCATAATCTTCTTCCGAGGCAATAAGCGCCCCACTAATCGCAAATGCGATAGTGCCGAGATAATTCCAAATGTCCCAGGACATAACTCTTTTGCTCCTATCTTTATTTCTTTAATAACCCATATAATTATAAATTCTGACTATGCATTTATACAACCTAAATTTATTTTTTGTTCATTGGGCCATTATAAATCTCTTAAACTCTCTACCTAAGCCAATCAAACATTTATCTTTAATTATTATTTCGCTTTGAAGCAACCATCCTAGATTGTCTTTTCGCATTACATTTCCTTCAACAAAAAAGGTTATCTTTTCAGTACAATCGTGTTCCTAGAATACTTGCCCGTGGCGAAAAGACAGGGAAATAATCAAACTATTATACCTTTTGAACACGCAGTAAATGAGCGTTAACTCGTTAATCCTTATTTGAATGAAAATTGAATATAATAAAAATACGCCTGATCCCTTATATATCGAAGGGTTAGACGTATTCACCACCAAATTTAAACACTTTCTTATTGGCTGTATAGGTACCCCTTCTTGGTAACATGTCCATTGATTTTTAGGGAGCGTTCCTATTGGCAGCAATTAAGAATCTTGAGCTCTATTGGACATTTCCCTCGTGGCATCTAGATAACATGGCAAAGAATACAATTAATGTAGAAAACTATATATTATTGTCTATTACAATTAAAGGTTAGTCATTTTGTCTAAAAGAAAATGAAACAAATAAAGGGACTTTCCTTTTAATAGAGAAAGCCCCTTAAAAATATAGAATTAGTTCACAATATTGGGATTGTGTTATTGCTACTGAGCCTCATCTAATTTTACTAATTATCTCTTTATATTGTGTATCTCCGTAACCTATTGTTGGGAAAAGATTAAACAACTTCTGGATTAGTTCATTTGTTGATATATCTTTATTTTTTTTGATAAATTTCACCACCTCATTATCTTCTCTTAGCATTTCTAAATACATGTTTATTGCTTGATACATAACAGGGACTAGTTCATGAGATGGTTTAGTATGATTAACCAACACTTCTTTATATACCGAATAATAACAACCTAATTTAATTTCCGTTTGATTAACTTTAAACTCATCCTCTCTGAAACTATTTAAGAACACTTTTCCCTTGTAGCCTGACTGCTCCAGATACGAAAGTATAGTTAGCAGATTCATTTGGCAAAACATGTCTTCTCCAAACCACAATACGATACATTTATACTCTTTATTAAAAAGATTAACTAAAGGAACTATAACTTTTTCCATATATCCTTCTACTAGTTCATGATGGCCAGTAGCGCGAGTATATATAAACTCTTTCTCAAAAATACGTTCAGTAGTTTCGTTCATACAAATTGCTTCATTAAATGGAGCATAATCAGCATTTCCCATTAGTTTGTTATCTTTAAACTCCTCATACATAACTTGCCCATTCAATATATGTATTACATCTTTATCAAAGAGATCACTCTGCTCATGCAGTAGCTTTTCAACCTCCATTTTTTTAGAAATATTCATATTAAACCACTCCCCATTTTTATCAAGAGTGAGTTTAACAACTGATTGAACAGGAAACTTGTTAATCTGGTATTCTCTAGGATTGATACCAAAAATAGTTTTAAATGCTCTGCTATACACTTCTTGTGAAGAGTAATCATAATCCATTGTAACATCGATAATTTTTTAATTTTCCGCCAGGTCTTCCGTAGATAAATACAATCTTCTAAGAAGAATATAACATCTTATACTTATTCCAGTTATCTGGTGAAATTTAAATGAACAATAGTAAGGGGAATATCCCATATAATTTGAAAGTTCATCTAAGGAAAATTGATTTTTTAAATTAGCTTCAATCCAATCAAACATAAGCTGTACCTGTTCATTCATATTGTCTCACTCCTATATACATAATAAGAGGTATTAATTTCTATTTTTTGATATTTCTTGTGTTCATCTTATCTCCTATCCTTTTTACGTAAAAAAGCTTGTATTATACCTCTTTTTATATAAATCGCTTAATTTATACATTCCTTCTATTATAAAAAGTTAATAGGGCATAAAGCCTGGAACTATGGCAATAACTTTAGTCGTTCTGATATGTTTCTAATGTATATTTAATTAGTTCCTTTAACACATTTGTATCAATATCAGCTAATTTATTCACATAAATACAAGCCTTACTCTTCGTGTGTTTACCAAAGCTTTCTAATAATTTTTCCCTTTCATCACTTTCATAGGCCAAATAAAGACTAATTTTTGCCTTCCTTGGAGAAAAACCGACTAAAGGCGCATCTCCTTCATGTCCTGATGCATACTTATAATGATAGCTGCCAAAGCCTATAATACTTGGACCCCACATTTTTGCATCATAGCCAGTTACCTCTTCAAAAATTTTTAATAACTGATAGGCATCTGCCTTCTTTTTCTCATTTTCCACACCTTCTATAAAACCAATGACACTGTTGTCCGTTTCTTTCATCTTCGGTTCATACATATCTGGGTTCTCTCCTCTTCTCTGTGTACATACTTACTTACATTATTGTCATCATTATTACATTCTAGAAAACAAGCCCCATTTCATGCAAAAAGATGTTTCCCTAAAAACTTTTTATAAGATGAAGAAAAGCAGGCGCTTCTGACAAGAAAAAAAGCTAGAGAAACTATGACGTGCTTCTCTAGCTTTTTTTCAGCTATTTTTCTGCCTTAATAATTAAATTGGCCGTATTCATACCGCTCAATGTCACGATTGGCGACCCGCCGCCAGGATGTGTGCTTCCTCCTGCGAAAAAGAGATTGGCGATATCCTTGCTCACGTTTTGGGGACGTAAAAAGGCATCTTTTTTTCGATTGGAAGATAGACCATAAAGCGCCCCGCGAAATGAGCCGAATTGAGCAGCGATATCGGAAGGTGTATAAACTTTTTCTTCTACGATATTATCCTTCAGCGCAAGTCCAAAGGTTGAGAGTTTTTGATAAATTAGCTCTTTATACATTTCCGGATTCACCTGCAGTTTTCCATCAGCAGGAAGGGCTGGAGCATTTGCCAGTATAAAAAGATTGCTTCCCCCTGGCGAACGGTCAGGCTCTGTATAGGAAGAATTGCTGATATAAATGGTAGGCTCACTGCTGTACTGCTTGTGTTTGAATAGATCAATGAATTCCTGTTCATAGTTATCGGAAAAATAGACATTGTGATGCCTCAGCTCTGAAAACCGTTTGTTAACACCTGCAAGGACTACAAAAGCTGATGTGGAGGGTGATAGCCCTGCTGCCTTTGAGTTCGGAAAGGAGGGACGGTCGCTTTCGCTAACCAGCTCGGGATAAGCTTTGAGTAAATCTGCATTCATAATAAAATAATCCCCATGTATTTTCTCCCCATCCTCCAGCTCTATGCCTATTGCTTTTTTGTTTTTTACGATGACTTTTTTCACAGGTGAGTCGGCGTGTAGCTTAGCACCCAGTTTTTTTGCTATTTTTGCATAGGCTTCGGCAATTTTCACATTACCTCCCTCGACATAATAAACTCCGCCAATCATTTCCAGATAGGCAATCATGGCAAATGTGGCAGGAGTCTTATAGGGAGACGAGCCAATGTAAGTCGAATATCGATTAAAAGCGTGAAGTACATGAGGATGTGAAAAATACTGCCGAAAAAAGCTGTTGAGGCTTTGCAGCGGCCTCACCTGCAAGAGAGCTGCCCCAAGTGATGGCGACAAATAATCCTGCCATGATTGAAATGTTTTTGGCAGGAAGTGTTTCTCAGATAACTTAAATAATCTTGTAATCTCTTTTAAAAAATCATCATATTTATGTGCAGGATCCATCTGATTCAACTGCTGCATCATATATTCCCTGCTGCTCGAAAGATCAAAGGACGTTCCATCAGAAAACACATTTCTCGTATGATATTCAAGCTTAATCATATGGAAATAGTCTTCAGCCTTGTCACCTGTCTGTTCAATCACTTTCCGGAATACCTCTGGCATGGTGATGGTATTTGGTCCGAAATCAAAAGTATAATCCCCTAATGCTACAGGCATTAATTTACCTCCGAAATGCTTATTCTTTTCGAACAGTTCTACATCAAATCCTTTGTTGGCTAGCGTTATGGCTGCTGACAATCCTGCCAGTCCGCCGCCAATGATTAACACCTTTTTCTTCATGAATACTGTCTCCCTTTCCAGCTATAAGGCTTTTTCCTGATCCATCTCCACATAGAAGCATTCATGATAATAACCAGTGCTGCTGCCGACAACGGCATGAAAAATGATAGAGATAAATGCTGATTTGCTTTCCAGTCCACTAACATGCGCTGCAGGACAATCAGGAGATAAGGAAACACATAGAGCGGCTGGAACATCCATAGCCCGTATACCAATAAAACCCCAGGCAGCACATAAAAAAAGCCATAAAATACGCTTAAGAGCATCACCATCATGACAGAACGGCCAAGGCCTGAAAAAATATTCTTTATAAAACCTTCCCATACCTCACTATTCCGTTCGTACATCCGGCATGAAACGTCATTACTTATATTGCCCAAGCAGACTTTGCCTCCTGATCTCTTCATTTGTCTTGCCAGATGAACATCTTCCACTATAGAAGTCTGGACTGAAGCGTGGCCGCCTATTTCTAGATAGGCCCTTCTTTCAAAAAACATGAATACTCCATTGGCAGCCGTTGCGGCAGGCATCTTGCCCTTATTCGCAAGATGAATCGGGAGGTGGAATAGCACAACAAAATGCATCATCGGAATCAGAAGCTTGCTCAAAATTCCTGGAACTTCAAAGGAGGGAAACCCTGTTAACAGCTTGGCATTTTCTTTCTTTACCAGTGTCAGTGCTTTTTCAATCACTCCCGATTTTAGACGGACATCTGCATCAATGAAAAGGAAATACTCTCCTTTTGCTTTTTCCTGCAGCTGATGACAGGCATGCACCTTGCCAGCCCACCCTGCTGGAAGTTCTCTCCCTCTTAAAATCTTAAAACGGCTGTCACCTAACGTTTTTTCCTGCAGCAAGGACAAAGTCTCATCTGTTGAGCCGTCATCCAGAAGAAGGATTTCCAGATGAGGGTATGTTAATGACTTAAGGCTGCTGATTAGTCCATCCACGTTCCGTGCTTCGTTTCTTAACGGAACTAAAACTGACACAAGCGGCTGAAAGTTTTTATTTATATTAGGAGCAGAAAGACCTGGGAGTCCGCTCATATTCCACAATGTCCATAGGAAAAATAGGAAGAGACTGGTGATTAAAAATAGAACCATCTAGACATTGCTCCTTACAGTAAGTTTACGAAATGCTTCGTTTTTTCGCTGATCACATCGTTTTTCAAGCCATCCAACGCGTCAGTGCATTTCTTTTCAAGTATTAAGGTTTTTTCAAACCTCGAATCTCCCGGCAGGTCATTGCTATACAATGGATTTCCTGCTTTTATCCATACTTCAGGCTTTCGTTTGTGTGCAAAAGAATAGTAGAAGCAGACAGGTATAATGGGTATTTCGGGAAGCTTTTCCTGCAGATATAAAGTTCCTGGCTGAAATTGCAGCGGGCGTTTTTCCAGGTGGTACTCATCACCCTGAGGAAAAAGCCATACACTTTTTCCTTGTTTCAGCAACACCTCAGCATACCTCATTGTTTTTAAAATTTCTTTTGGGCTGGAGCGGTCAATTGAGAAGGCTCCAAGTTTTTTAAAGTATGGAAACTGCTTCAGTCCCTGTTCATGCATCATAATATACATATCCTGCTGAATAACAGTCTTCGTCAGCTGATAGTAGATGAGCCCATCCCACCAGGAAGAGTGGTTGCAGACAAAAATGCAAGGAAAGGCCGGCAGTTTACTAGATTCTTGCCAATAGATTTTATCAAAGGAGAAGGCAAGCATTCTCTTATGAAAAATAGAAAACAGTTTATTAAAAACAACGTCTTTTTTAGCTTCAATCATGTTCGTTTCCTTCTTATAGCAGCATATAGTGTCAGTCCTGCCAGGCAGGCTGTCAGGATGCCTGCAAAAAGAAGTTCACCGGTTGCTGCAAGCAAAACAAACATGGTTATTGTAAGGGCAAATAGTAAAAACATCCGTTTTTCCCAGAAAATATTTTTGTTTGGTGAGAAAAATAAGATAAATACATGAAGAACAAGTGCCACAATAAACCATCCTAAAAAGTTGCTGAATGGAATGTCATAGTACACTCCATCCTCCTCCCATATCCAATATTGTTTTAGTTTAAATGCGACAGGATCAATAATTAGATCGATAATTACAGCAACACAGGCACCGATTATCGGCTGAAGCCATTTCTTTTCTGTGATAGCACAAGCCAATGCATGAGAGGTTCCCATTACCATTAGCCATGCAAAACCAATCGCTATTGGCACGTCAAATAGATTGGGAGCAAACCGATTGGTATAATAATAATCTCCAAATAAAATTCCATAAGATGATCCTATGAATTCTGCAAGATAGGAAAACAGGAAAATAACCACACTAATCAAAGATCCAGCTTTTTTTCCAAACTTTTTAGAGAAATAAACTATTGCCAAAAGGCCGCTTAAAATTAGAAAAACAGCGTTCGCCCATTCAAGCCAAGCAGGCAGCAGATCAAAAGTGAGAAGAATCACTCCGCAAATATACCAAAATATAAAAAAACGAAATAGAACATTGCCAAAACTCATAGAACTCTCCTTCTCATTATTTAAGCAAATATTTACATTATATATATACAAAGACGAGACAAATATAGAAATGAATATTCCTGCTTGAAGACTAATTACATTTTTATAAGCACTTGCATTTCCAACGGCTACATTGTCTCCTGAACGCAGCATTCTATTTAGCCATTAATTGTTAGGTTTTGATTTTCCTAGCAACCTTAAAAGCCTAAAGATGACATTAGTTTTTCAGTAGAGACAGTTAGTTTAGGTTCCCGATAGAAATGCCTATTACCTAAAATAAATTGCTATTCACGGCTTCCTTCTAGCAAGTCTTTGCCAGTCAATACCTCTTGCTTCGCACCATTCCCTAACCTTGCCGCCAGCTATAATGGGACATTGCTTGAGATTTCGAATAGATTTTGCTCCTTGGAGAAGAAGCAGCATTCTTAAATGTTCCTTCCACACCTCGAGCTCCATTATTAGTCCAGCAACTCCTTGGTCGTGAAGAATCTTTAAAAATGGTCCGGCAATCCCAGCGGCGGAAGCTCCTAAAGAGAAGGATTTTACTGCGTCAAGGGGGTTACGTATTCCTCCTGAAGCGATAATCGTCAGCTCATCTAATACTGACTGTGCTTCTAACAACGACACGACAGTCGATTGGCCCCAATCTTTTAAATACTCAAAATCCCGTTTACTTCTGCGCTCATTTTCAATATGAATGAAATTAGTGCCGCCTTTTCCTCCTAGATCAACATATTGAATACCAGCATTCTGTAGCTGCATGAGCGTTTCTGTGCTCATCCCGAATCCGGTTTCCTTGACGATAACAGGGACATGCAGTGTAGCTGATAATTTTTCCAGTTTAGCAAGTAAACTAGTGAAAGTACGCTCTCCTTCTGGCATAACCAGTTCCTGCGGTACATTCAAATGAACTTGCAGGGCATCAGCCTCTAGCATATCAATGGCTTTTAATGCATAATCCAGCGGCGCATCTGCACCAATATTTGCAAATACAAGACCGTTCGGGTTTTTTTTCCGCACCACTTTAAATGTATGAGCAAGCTCTTCCTCTCGGATGGCAGCATGCTGGGAACCAACTGCCATCGCAATTCCTGTTTCACTGGCAGCTTCTGCAAGAGAAGCATTAATCACTCCTGATTTCTCACTGCCTCCTGTCATCGCGTTAATAAAGATTGGATAGTCAAGCGTTAAAGGACCGATATTGGTCTGGAGCTGAATATCATCCATTCCCACTTCCGGCAAGGAGCGGTGAATGAATGACAGCTCATCAAAATCGGAACTTAAAGTAAATGGTGATGTTAATGCTATGTTAATATGATCTGCTTTTCGATTTTGTCTAATTGTGTCCATAAACTATACAGCTCCCAAATCTTCTAATTAATGAGTTACAAACTCACTGTTAATCCCTCCACCACTTGCTTCAATCGATACATATTTTCTTGTGAAACATAGTTTCGTTTTTGAAAGCAGTCATATCCGCTTTCCCTGACTACTTTTAATATTTCTTTATAAATAAGTGCTGAAAGGAGAACATGTAATTGACTGTCTTTATCAAAATAATCAATCCCCACTTGAAATAACTCATAAAGCTCTTCCGAGCGGTTCGCTATTTTCTCCCATACGCTTATAAATGAGGAGTTAATGTTGCTAGATTCCAAATCCTGCTGCTTGTAATTTTCCATCTGAAGCAGGTCTTTTGGTAAATAAATGCGGTTATTCCGATAATCCTCCCCAACATCTCGAAGAATATTAGTCAATTGCATAGCTACCCCTAACTCAACAGCATAGCCATGCAAATGCTGATGGTTTTCCGTTGCAAGAATAGGGAGGAGCATTAAACCAACCGTTCCTGCTACATAATAACAATACCTTTCTAACTCGGCTAACGTAGAAGGCTGCTTAAAGTTAATGTCCATTCTCTGTCCCTCTAATTGCTCGTAGAAAGGTTTAATATCCATCTCATAACGGGTAAAAACATCTCGTAATGCCCTCCAAAGAGGGGATGAAATTTCCTCTCCCTTTTCAAAAAGCTGAAGTTGATGGTACAAGTCCTGCCAATTCTTTAACTGGGTAGATTTGTCTCTTGTTTCATCAACACTGTCATCTGCATTGCGGCAAAATGCATAGATGGCATACACAGCATTAGCCTTGTCTTTTGGTAATTTTTTAAATGCTTGGTAAAAACTTGCCGAATTCTGTTTAATAACATTCTCACAGTATAAATAGTCGTTTTGAAGCAAATCAACGGTTTTAGCTTCCCTCATTTGCAACCCCTCCTGCTGACTGAAATGCTTGTGTTTGCGTTGCTTCCGTGGAAACAGAATCATCTAACATTAATTCCTCTGTAGCAATTTTTGCTGATAATAATACAATTGGAACCCCAGCTCCTGGATGTGTGCTGCTTCCTGTAAAATATAGGTTTTCACAATTTTTTGCCTTGCTTTGTGGTCTTAAATGGTTACTTTGGGCTAACGTAGGCCGTAATCCAAAGCAAGCTCCGTTATAAGCGTTAAACTTTTCGGCAAAATCTATTGGCGTCATATAGGTTTCGGAGATAATATCCTCTTCAATTCCTTCTAGCCCCTCGACTTGACTAAGCGTTTGAAAGACTTGAGAACGATAATACGATATTGTTTCATCTGACCATTCGTATTTAGCTGTAGACAAATCAGATACTGGGACAAGAATATATAGTCCATCCTTCCCTTCTGGAGCCAATGTTGGATCTAGTTTGGAAGCATTGTATACATAGAAAGAAGGATTCTCCAGTTTTTCTCCAGAGAAAATATCGTCTAAGTTCTTCTTTAAGTCGTCTCCAAAGAAAAAGCTGTGCGCAGTTTTTAATTGCTCATATTTCTTATTCATGCCTAAGTACAAGATGAAGCAAGAACAAGAATAGTCCATACTATCAATCTTTTTATCTGTATATTTTCCTTTTGCTTTGATATCTTTTACAAGATTTTTCACAGCATAGGGAAAATCAGCATTACAAATAACCTTGTCGGCCAGAATTTCTTTACCATTCACCTTAATGCCTTTTGCCACTTGATTTTCAATCATAATTTCATCGACAGAGGATTGATAAAAAACCTTGCCACCAAGCTCAAGAAATAAGCGCTCCATTGACTTAGCCATCGTATACATGCCCCCTTTTATAAACCAAACTCCATAGAAAAACTCAATCATTGGAATCATCGAATAGAGAGACGGGCCGTTATATGGAGAAACGCCAATATATAAAGTTTGAAAACTAATCATTTGCTTTAACTGTTCATTCTGAACATATTTACTGATAAAATTGTCGGCACTATCAAAGGTCTTTAGCTTTAATGCTTGATACAAAGTTGCCGGATTATAGAAGTCCCTTTTATTTCGGAAAGGACGCTGCAGAAAATGATTTTTCGCAACCATAAAACGTTCATAAATCAACTGCAAGTATTTTAAAAAGCCTTCTGCATCTTTTTCACTTACATGTTCAAATGTTTTCATTAATTCCACTAAGTCAGAAGAAATCTCATGGTACCCTTTCTTTCCACTTCCAAAGAAAACAGAATACATAGGATCTAATCTTTCCATCGGAATATAATCATCTGGATTACGTCCGACCAGTTCAAAGATTTCTCTGTATAACTCCGGTATCATCACAATCGATGGTCCTAGGTCAAATTGAAAGCCATCCTTTTCGATGCGGTGCATTTTCCCTCCCGCTATAGTTTCTTTTTCATATATTTCCACTTGATAGCCAGTATGCTGCAAACGGATAGCACTTGCTAATCCTGCAACACCTGCACCAATAATAGCCACTTTTTTCTTCATTGTAGAAAACTGCCCCCTATTGTATCTTTTTTAAAATTTGTTTTTAAAGATTAAAAACTTGATGAACCCTTGGTTATCATTTGATAAGGTAAATAACTAAACAAGCTGCTTATCAACTGATAAGGAGGATGTGCAAACAACCACTTATCAGTTGATAAATGACTGCTAAATATATCACCTTATCAAGCGATAAGGTGATATTCAAACAACTTTATTATCAATAGAGACGTGTTCCTTGTCAACATACAGCTATCCAAACCAACCAACGATTCAGGTAAAGATTAATAAATAAACATAAGATTGCTTCCTTACTTTTAAAAAGCATAAAAAAATTGGGATAAGTATTTATCCATCCTTCTGTGCACCTGTCTAATACATTATATAGGTGCATTTTTACTTACTACCCTCTTCCCAATCTGTTGAAACCTTTTTTGTTTATTTTTTTCGTTTCTTACATTTGATTGGTTTGCTGACTCCTATCTACTAAAATTTATAATATCCGAAAGATCCTGAAGCACATCCGCAAAGTCTCTTTACTCCAAATGAACCTATGAATTAGGAGATATTCTTCCACCAATCTTAAATAATACCGGAATAAGTGCTAATAAAATAATTCCTACAACTATAGTAGAAATTATTAACTCTTTCCAAACAATTAAATTCTCTGCAAACATTTGATAAATAACAAATGAATTTATTGGAATGTTAAGCAATAAGCCAGTTAGTAGGCCGGGTGCATATTTTTCCATCAAAACTGTTGCAATTAAATGTGGAAACATTGCATTGAAAATCATAGAACCTAAAAAACCTATTGCTTTAGAAAAACAGCACCAACTGTCCTTAGCAGTCGCGTATTCTAATATTTACTCGGGCTTATCATCGCTGGCTGTAGTGGGTGTTTTAAATACATTTTTATATCTGAAATATACACCAATTACACAAGCAAGCAAAATTTTAAATAAAAAATAACCACTCTGAATGAGTGGTTATTTTTTGAAAGCTTTTCAATTGAAGCTATTTACTCTTTCTCTTTCTCTTTTTTCTTCTTTTCTTTCTCCTGTGCCTTCTCTTCTTTTTTTACTTCTTTGTTTACTTTTTCCTTTTCTTTCTTTTTATTTTCTATCTTTTTCTCTTCTTCTAATTTCTTTTCTTCTACCTTCTTTTCATCCGCCTTCTTTTGTTCTTCTTTTCTCTTTTTTTGCTCACTTAACTGTTTTCCAACTAATGAGAGGTTGAAATCTGTATTAGTCAATTCTGATTTAGAGCGAGATATTATTTCTTTAAAAATTGTTGTAACACTTGAACCACTTGTACTTGATAGAAAGTGTTGAGCATCTGTTTTATCGTACCCTAACCAAATTGCTCCTACGATTTCTGGCGTATAGCCAACAAACCAGTGATCCTTTGCCCCATCATTATTTGCAAATGGAAGCTGTGTAGTTCCTGTTTTACCTGCAATCTCCAATCCTTCCACTTGCGCCTTTATCCCCGTTCCTTTTTCTACGACTCCTTTAAGCATATAGGTCATTTTTTGAGCGATAATTGGTTCAGTTACTCTGAGTGCATTTTCTTTCCACTTTGCAAGGGTATTTCCATTTGCATCTTCTATTACTTTAATGGAGTGTGAATCTACCATTGTTCCATTATTAGGGAAAGCGGAATATGCTTGGGCCATTGATAGAGGAGAAGTTCCTTTACTCATGCCGCCAAGAGCTAAACCTGGCGTATAATCAGCTTCCTCCAATTCAATTCCGAATCTTTTTACAGCATTTACCCCATCTTCCAATCCGATTTTCTGCAATAACCATACAGGTGGTACATTATAGGAATGTACTACCGCATCATACATCGTTACTTGACCTCTGTATTGATTATCGTAGTTTTTAGGTTGATATCCATCAATATTAATCGGATTATCCTGTAACATATCATAAATATCATAGCCTTGTTCTATGGCTGGTGTATATACAGACAATGGTTTCATTGTAGAACCAGGCTGTCTCTTTAGTTGAGTAGCATGGTTAAATCCCCGAAATGTATGTTCTCCTCTTTCACCTACAATTGCGTTAATCCCGCCGGTTGAAGGATTGATGAAAACGGCCCCGCTCTGAATTAATTGATCTGCTTGACTTTCAGGAAATAACGCGTCCTCTTTATACACTTCCTCGGCAGCTTTTTGTATGGTAGGATTTAGTTCTGTATAAATATGAAGTCCACCTGAAAGAATCCCATTTTCGGTTAATCCGTATTTTTGAGTTGCTTCCTCAATAATATGATCTACGTAAGAAGGATACTTTCCTTTATAGTCATCCATCTTTTTCTCCTCTAATACTATTGATTGTTCCTTTGCTTTTTTAACATCACTTTTAGTGATATAGCCTTCCTTTTCCATTAATGATAAAACAACATCTCTTCTTTCAATTGATTTCTCCATATTTTTAAAAGGAGATAATATGGATGGAGCTTTGATTAACCCTGCGATCATAGCTGATTCAGCTAATGTTAATTCACTAACATCCTTCCCAAAGTAAGTTTGTGCTGCACGCTGGATTCCCCACGCACCTTCGCCAAAATAAATTTGGTTTAAATATTTTTCCATAATTTCGTCCTTAGAATAGGTTCGTTCAATTTTTTTAGTAATGATAAGTTCTTTAATTTTTCGAGTATATGTACGTTCTTGAGTTAAAAAGGCATTTTTGGCTAACTGTTGTGTTACAGTGCTTCCACCTGCCACGACTTCACCGCTAATGATATTACTAGCAAATGCCTTAATAATGGCTATATAATTAATTCCATTATGCTTGTAAAAGCGCTGGTCTTCTGTTGCAATAACAGCATGAATCATATCCTCAGGAATTTGTTTAATACCTACACCTTCAATATTTGAAACCGATATTTTACTGGCCACAGCTCCACTTTGGTCATAAATAATCGTTGACTGAGGAGCAGGATCTTCTAGTTTACTAACATCTCTTGTCCATATAAAAATATTTAGTATAAAAACGGATAATATGACTATCGCTAAAAAGATTACTAAAAGCCTAATCTTAAAACCTTTAGAACTCCAATTTCTCCAAATACGTGGAGTAGTGCTTCGGTTCTGCCTTCTTTCCATTCTTCCCAAGTTTATTCCTACCTTCTTAAGATGTTGATAACCATATGGATAGCTATAGGATAAAAACCTACCCCAAATGTGAAATGAAATTGTTATTAATTTCTTCACTCGATTTACTTTGCATTTTATTGCCTTATTTAAAAAGAATCTTATATGATAGGACTTTCTTCCATCTCCAGAGACAATTATAAATATAAGCCTAATTTGTTTGAAGGGGCAAAACGCACTATAAATTATACGGATGGAAACATTATTAAATAAAATAATATAAGAATGAAACTAAAAGTACCTAAATAAATCTCCGTAATTATGTAATTTTTTTAAATTTATTCAATTATTCCAGGACATACTACCCTAAATTAAAATCACGATTTATCATGCTAATTTCTGCAAACTTCTTTACTCTCACACTGAATTAACTTCGAAACTTTGCAGCATAATTTACTAACTGTACATAGTATTGTTCCTTACCCTTCATAAAGTTATCAGCATATGTACCAGTGAAAAAGCTCTCTTTTTATTTGACCTTTTTTCTATACAGCCCTGATTGATAAATTAACAATGCTCTTTTCTACAGGAATGCCATAGACTAAAAAAACAGCTGCAAGTCTGCAGCTGGATATATTTATTTAATGAGTTATTGTAATGTTGGTATTTTCCTCTTCTTTATTTATTTGACTAGGCTGTTTAAGGGTAACAAACGCCACTAAAATACCAAGCAAAGTAATGGCTGCCGAGATTAGAAATGCGATATGGACGGCACTATTTAGATCTGATGGTAACATCATTTCCATTGAGGAGGAATTCGATCCGAGACTTGCTGATATAATCGCCATAATAACAGCTAAACCAATGGCTCCTCCTATCTGTTGACCTGTAGAGATAAGGGCAGAAGCTACACCCTGCTCTTTTTTACTGACACCTGTGCTACCCGCTATAAACATCGTTGTAAAAACAAGTGCCTGACCGATACCGATAATAACTGTACCAGGGATTATCTCTATGAAGGAGCCCGTTACCGAAAGTCTACTTAATAAAAGGAAACCGATGATTCCAAGTCCCATTCCTATTCCAATTGTTCATGCCACTCCAAAAGAGCTAAGCATCTTATTTATTAACTTTGCACCTACAAAGGCACTAAGAGTTAGTGGCAGGAAATTAAGACCAGATTCTATCGCTGAATATTCCAATACTCCCTGTGTATAAAGGGTTAAAAAGTAATAAAGGGAGCCAAAAGAAGCTGAAAATAAGAATGCAGTTAGTGCGGCTCCAATTAGGTTCCGATTATGAAACATTTGAAAAGAAATTAAGGGTTCTTTTGTTCTTTTTTCAATTACCACAAATGAAATCAAAAGAACTACTCCGATCATAAGAAACGGAAGTGTCGATTTACTAAACCAACCTTCTACTGGAGCTTGAATGAGATAATACACAGAAAGCAATAAACCGAGTGTAACCGATATCGTACCCGCGATATCAAAACCCTTCGCTGCTGATAAATTCTTACTTTCTTTAAGTACTATTGGTGCAAGAATAATTACCAAAATGGCAATCGGTACATTTACGAAAAATGTTGCTTCCCAACCAACATAACTAGTAAGTAGACCTCCAAGCAGAAGGCCTAGGGACATTCCAACACCACCCATAGAAGCCCAAATCCCCAATGCCCGATTTCTTTCTTTTCCTTCCTTAAAATTAGACATGATAAGTGATAACGTTGCTGGTGATAGGAAGGCTGCACCTAGACCCTGCAATCCCCTTGCTGTAATTAACATTAGTTGAGATTCTGCTAAGCCACCAAGGAGTGAACCTAGTCCAAATAGGCCCATAGCAATAATAAACATACGTCTTCTACCTAAAAGATCGGATAAACGACCTCCAATAAGCAATAACCCACCAAACGTTAAGGAATAGGCACTTACAACCCACTGTAAATGATTTGTTGTAAAACCAAGTTCATTTCCAAGCGAAGGCATTGCCACAAAAATAATGGTATAATCGAGTGCCATAACTAGCTGAGATATGGCCAGTATAAATAAAGCTATTCCTTTGGTTTTATCTGAATTCATTTTCTAACTCTCCTTTTATTAAGACTAAACATAACAACTTTAGGTTTTTTGACTGTTCAGTCTAATATTTTCAATAATAAATGAAGCGCTCTAACGCTTCATTTATTATCAAGTACTGATAAAGTAACTGTTGTTATTTGTTCAATAACGTTTGAATCCTCGGTGAATTTTGCTGCTTGTGTTAAAGCATATCGAGCGTGGTATAAATACTGCGCAAGTGCCCGTAAGTCCTGTTGTGGACTAAACTCACCCTGTTCCTGTCCGCGAAGTAAAGCTTCATAGAGCGCATTTTCTAAGCGAATTTTATCTTGTTTAAATAACTCAGCAATTTCAGGATCATGCGGTATTTGATCTATTGCACTATTTAAAATAAAACATTCCCTGCGGCGCTGTTCATCATTTAAAGTTTCAACAATAACGGAGAAAATATCTGAAATAGCTTTTTTAACAGGGTTAGTCTGTTCTAAATAATCAACGACATTAGTCGATTTTTCATTTACATAATGACTTACAGCCTTGATAAAAAGATCTCGCTTCGTACCATAAGTATCATATAAACTTTGACGGGCTATACCCAAGCCTTCTAGTAGAAGTTGTAGAGATGTTCCCTCGTATCCGTAATGACCGAACACTTCCATAGCTTTATGCAGAACTAGGTTAGTGTCAAATTCCTTACTTCGAGCCAAATTGATTCGCCTCCTTCCTTCTCAAAATACTACCTTTACTAGAACATTCAGTCAAGAATAGAAATTAATTTAAGCCTATTTCATTTAAATAGAATTGTTACATGTTCTAAATTCGAGTCAAACCTTACTCTGAGAATTGTACTGCTTCATCGACACTGCCGACGGACTCTATCGCAACTAACGGATTCCAGAAATCACGGTATCGAGTAATCTTTCCATCTTTTGTTTCTACCACACTTATATACGTTTGATTATACGGGTTGCCTGTTTCTCTATGCTTGCCGACGGACTTAAATTCTGCGATGACCAACTCTGGATCTACCGTCAAATGAAACTCAAGTTCTGTGAACTTCACTTCGAAGTGCTGCGGGAAGTTTTGCATATACTCATAAAGCTCTTCTTTTCCTTCTTTCTTTTCTGGAAACCCTGATGGACCATATGGAAATTCAAGAACACCGTTCTCTTCCCACAGTTCTACCCACGCCTTAATGTTGCCTCCCGATAAATGCTTCAGATGATTTCTGAACGCCTCCTGTGCTCTTTCTCGGATTGCTTCTTGTGTTAATGTTTGATTTGTCATTGTTTTTTCCTCCTTATTATTTTTGACCATTTAGTCTATTTTTAGTAAAAAAATATCTTTTTTTTGCTTTAGTCTGAGAATTGTACTGCTTCATCGACACTGCCGACGGACTCTATCGCAACCAGCGGATTCCAGAAATCACGGTATCGAGTAATCTTTCCATCTTTTGTTTCCACCACACTTATATACGTTTGATTATACGGGTTGCCTGTTTCTCGATGCTTGCCGACGGACTTAAATTCTGCGATGACCAACTCTGGATCTACCGTCAAATGAAACTCAAGTTCTGTGAAATTTACTTCGAAGTGCTGCGGGAAGTTTTGCATATACTCATAAAGCTCTTCTTTTCCTTCTTTCTTTTCTGGAAACCCTGTTGGACCGTATGGAAATTCGAGAACACCGTTTTCCTCCCACAGTTCTACCCACGCCTTAATGTTGCCTCCCGATAAATGCTTTAGATGATTTCTGAACGCCTCCTGTGCTCTTTCTCGGATTGCTTCTTGTGTTAATGTTTGATTTGTCATTGTTCTTCCTCCATTTTCTTTTTTGACTCTTCAGTCTAAATAGATCAAAAAAATAAGTTGCTGTATTTCAAGCTATTTCTTACCGTTTCAGCAATCTTTCCTTCTTGATGAATTCATCATATCACTTTCCAGACCGTTCAGTCAATAAAAAATATAAATAATTTTTGATTATTTATATTTTGTTATTTTACCAATTAAAAAATGTCCCTGTTATAAGGGGGATTATGGAAGTTACGGTTTTTCTGTGAATAATGTATTTCAGAAATATACTGCCAAGTTTATTATACGGCTCACTTCATTATTACAGGAATACTGCCTCCTATAAATCAAAATGACCATAATAGTTACGGTTCTGTATTAGTAAGGAAAATTAAAAATCGCTTTCCTTAAGAAAAGGAAAGCGATTCTTCAATGTATTCTTATTCAATTAAAAGCCCCATTTTTGATACAATACGATTTAAACAACTTCTTTAAATAAGGTTTCACATCTAAGCAATACCACAAAACATTAGAGAAATTAGGCATTCAAGGCAGCCATACTCGCAAAGGGAAACAACGGAGAAGCTATATCGCTCACACTTTAAAACAGTATAACTTTACAGTTGTTTCTATTTAAACCAATGACTTTCAATCAGCCGCTTTGTTTATGGTTATCCACTTCTATTTCTACTCCAAAATGATCCGAAATAATCCTTTTTGTTTTTCCATTAAAAATAACACCTGAATAATTGATCGGCTCTAGTTGTCCTGTTAGTATTAAATCGATTCGAAGATCTTGTTTATTTTTGTCCCATCCATCTATATTACCTTGAACAGTTATGCCATTATCTTTTTCTTCAGCAAGGTGGTACGTATCATAAAGACCTTGGCTTATTAAATAATCATAGCCTCCATCTTTAATAGATGCATTATTATTAAAATCCCCCATTAAGTAGTACCTATCTTCCTTTGGAATACAATTCAAAAGAGAATCAACTTGATTTTTAAATGGCTCTTCTTCATCATGCCACCAGCCTAGATGACAGGAATAAAAAGAGATAGGTTGATTGTCGTAGGATATTTTTGCACCAACAATCTTTCTTGTTTTCCAGTAATTTGTATCCCTGCTATTTGTCACAAAAAATGAGTATTTTTCTATAATGGGATGTTTTGTAAGAATAGCTAGTCCTTCCTCATATATATCAAATCCGATATGAGAAAAATCCCAAACTAATTGATAATCTGTTACTCCAAGCTTATAAAGTTCATCTAGTAAAACAAGTCCATAATTATCTTTTTTAATATTTTCCTTTATAAGTATTTCGCTAATCGATTGACTCACCTCTTGAAGAGCAATGACGTCATACGATTTTTCTTTAATTGTTTTAGCAAGGTATTTTATTTTATCCAGCTGATTTTCTTCTAGCCAAGAGTGGCAGTTTAAAGTTAATAGTTTCATAATCTTACATTCCTAAGCGGTCTTGAATGTCTGATTTTAAGACATCTGCTTTAGGACCATAAATTGCTTGTACCCCTTTATCTTTTACTATTAAGCCTAACGCGCCATTTTGCTTCCATTGCTGTTCTGTAGAAACGGCATTTGTGTCCTTTACCGTTACACGCAATCTGGTCATACAAGCATCAACATCTTCAATATTATCTCTGCCGCCTAATAACCCAATAATCGTCGTTGCAAGTGAATTATCATTGGTGTTGGCAGTTTTCCCTTCTTGGTTCGACTCCCCATTTTCCTCCTCGATATAATTGCCAGCACGTCCAGGAGTTGGAAAATTGAATTTTTTAATCAAAAACGAAGCTACGAAGAAGTTTAATCCGAAAAACACTGCACAGGCGATTACAAAATTAACTAAATCTAACCATAAGCCTGCTTTAATAATCATTGGTGAACGAGTTAATAGTTCAATTACTCCAAAGGCGTGAACTCGTATATCAATAATATCAACAATTGCAAAAGCTAAACCAGTCATAATTGCATATGCTATATACAAAATTGGAGCAGCAAACATGAACATAAACTCGATTGGTTCAGTGACACCAGTTAAAAATACAGCCAATCCAGCTGACAAGAACATAGATTTATATTTTTTTTGCTTATCCTTATCTACATTGCGATACATCGCCAATGCAATACCTATCAAAGCAGCACATGAAAGTATCATCTGTCCTACTTTAAAACGTGCAGGTGTTATCTCATTTAATAACTGTTTATAACTTTCTACATCACCAGCTGCAAGAAAATTATTTAAGTCAGCAATCCACGCTAGCCATAGAGGATCTTGTCCGGCTACTGTTTGTCCAACACTAGAACCTGTTAAGATTTGATATGTTCCTCCAAGTTCTGTATAGTTCATTGGAACAGTTAACATATGATGTAGACCAAATGGTAATAGTAAACGTTCTAATGCACCATAAATAAATGGAGCAATGACAGGTGCTGTATCGCGAGAAGTTGCAATCCAACGACCAAAATCATTCAATAATCCTTGAATAAATGGCCATACAATTGATAAAACGAGAGCGGTTACAACTGAGCCAACAATTACTACAAATGGAACAAACCTTTTACCATTAAAGAATGCAAGTGATTGTGGTAACTTATCATAATTATAAAATTTATTAAATAGAGTAGCTCCTAAGAAACCCGAGATAATACCTACAAAAACCCCCATGTTTAACGCCGGTGCGCCAAGAATCGATGTAAAATAATCTTTAACAATTAATTCACTACCAAATAAAGATTGAACAGTTGCTTTAGGATCAGCTAGCATCTCACTATTTACACCAAAAATATTACCAGTAATTCGGTTCACTAGAATGAAAGCAATTAATGCTGCAAAAGCACCACCCGCACGTTCCTTCGCCCAAGAACCACCAATAGCTACGGCAAACAGCACATGAAGATTCCCAATGATTCCCCAGCCAATGTCCTCCATAACTCGTGCTATTGTTTGGATAACTGTTAAATCCCCACCAGTCATACTAACCAATTTCCCAAGCGAAATCATAATACCTGCTGCCGGCATAACTGCGACAACAACAAGTAATGCCTTACCAAATTTCTGCCAAAAATCAAATGAAAGTATTTTCATTTTCTGACATCCTCCTACTACCAATTAAATTTATTTTTAGGCAAACGTTTGCACAAATGTGCATGCTTTATTCATCTTAGTTTAAACGATATACCCTAGCTTCATAAGGACTTAAGGTGATTTCTTTTATTTCATCACCATTGTCAACTTCGTAATTACTAATTAACAACTCTGTTGATTCAACTGTAAGATCTGCAGGTAAGACAAATTTTGTAATCTGTGGAAACAGGTTTGTAATAATAAGCATTTTTTCGTTATTTAATGTTCGTGTATATGCATAAATTTGATCGTGTTCTTCTAATATCAAATCATAAGCGCCATAAACAAGAACCTTATTTTCTTTTCGTAAGTCTATAAGTTTTTTATAATAATGATAGATAGAGTTTGGATTTTCTAACGCCAGGTCAACATTTATATTCCTAAAGTTCTGATTTACTTTCATCCATGGTTTCCCTGTAGTAAACCCTGCATTTAAATCGTCGCTCCATTGCATTGGTGTTCTTGAATTATCTCGACCCGTTTTCCAAATAATCTCCATTATCTCTTCATGAGGTTTCCCATTTTCTTTTTCCAATTTATATAAGTTCTTAATTGCAACATCATTGTAATCCTCAATAGCTGGAAATTGAACATTAGTCATCCCAATTTCTTGACCTTGATATACAAATGGTGTTCCTTGCATTAAAAAATACAGCGTTGCCAAACATTTAGCAGATTCAGCCCAATACTCCTTATCATTTCCCCAAGTGGAAACAGAACGCGGCTGATCATGATTTTCAAAAAACAAGGCATTCCATCCATTATCCTCCAGGCCTTTTTGCCATTTGGTAAGGGTGTTTTTCAAAGCATGAATATCTAAACCATTATTTACACTTTTATTCCAAAGCTCTAAATGTTGAAATTGGAAAACCATATTAAATTTCCCATTTTCTTCACCTACCCATAAATCGGCTTCTTCGACAGATACCCCGTTGGCTTCACCTACAGTCACAATATCATAATTATCAAAGGTTTCACGTTTTAATTCATCAAGGAAAGTATTAATTCCCGGGCGGTTCATATGCCCATCAAACGACGGTACATAACGTTTATTCTCTGGATTAGGCATGTTAGGGAATCCTGCAACCTTTTTAATATGAGAAATGGCATCGACACGGAAACCATCTATTCCTTTATTTAACCACCAATTAATCATTTCGTATAATTCTTGGCGGACACTTGGATTTTCCCAGTTTAAATCAGGCTGTTTTTTAGAAAATACATGAAGATAGTATTCCTCCGTCTTTTCATCATACTGCCATGCTGAGCCTCCAAAGATAGATTCCCAGTTATTCGGTTCTTCACCATCAATACCTGAATGCCATATATAATAATCTCGGTATTCATTTTCTTTTGAAGAACGAGCTTCAATAAACCAAGGATGTTCATCAGAAGTATGATTAATAACAAGATCCATAATCAGTTTCATACCTCTTGCATGGACCTCATCTAATAATTGATCGAAATCAGTCATAGACCCAAATTCACTTAAGATATCTTTATAGTCACTAATATCGTAACCGTTATCATCATTTGGCGACTTGTAAATCGGGCAAACCCAAATAATATCTATCCCTAGATTTTTTAAATAATCCAGTTTGGATATGATTCCTTGAATATCACCAATTCCATCACCATTTGAGTCCATGAAACTGCGCGGATAAATTTGATAAGCAACTACTTCTTTCCACCATTTATTTTTATTCATTATAAAGACCCCTCTCTTACTAATAACGAGATTAACATAACTTATTTACTTATGCAACCGTTTGCGCAAAAACTTTATAATGCTACCTCTTTTTTATTACTTGTTATTTATTTATGCTAATTTATTGCTATACAAAATGTAACTATGAAAAAACATTTTTATTCGTTAAGATTTTACTGGAACTTCCTATTGGGTAAATAAGCTATAATAAAAGAAAATGAACTGAAAATACCAAAATTATCACCATTAAGCAGCCAAATCCTTAAAATTGATTAACCTTATAAAAACCTAACACAAATAATTCTATACAATGTATGTACTAGGAGATTTGGAGTGAAAATTTATGTCAGTAACTATTAAAGATGTAGCTAAGCTTGCAAAAGTCGCTCCATCTACAGTTTCAAGAGTCATCGCAAACAATCCACGTATAAGTGAAAAAACGAAGAACCGAGTAAGAGAAGCAATGGAGTCTTTAGGCTACCATCCTAATTATAATGCTAGAAGCCTCGCAAACCGTAGTACACAATCAATCGGCCTTGTCATGCCAAGTTCAGTAGATAAAGTCTTTCAGAATCCTTTCTTTCCTGAAGTAATAAGAGGAATCAGTACGAAGGCACATGAAGAAGATTTTGCTATTTATATGTCAACAGGACAAAGTGAACAGGAGAGCCTGGAAGGTGTTGAGCGAATGTTACATGGTGGCAGAGTAGATGGTGTTATCATTCTCTATTCAAGTATTGATGATAAAATTATGTCTTTCCTTCAAGAAGAGAAGTTTCCATTCTCAGTTATCGGTAAGCCATATAATAATGTCAACCAAATTACTCACGTCGATAACGATAATGTTCAAGCAGGTAAAGATGTGACAGACCACCTTATCCGACTTGGACATAAACGAATTGCCTATGTCTGCGGAAGTTTAGATTCAGTTGTTACGATGGACCGGATACTTGGATATAAAAAAGCATTACAAGATGCTAACATACCATATCAAGAAGAATATATTGTGAAAGAAGAACTCCTTAATGATGGAGGAATAAAAGAAATCTCAAGGTTGATGTCCTTGCAGTCACCGCCAACAGCTCTTATTGTAAAGGATGATTTATTGTCCTTTAGCATTATGGGCACAATTGATAAAATGGGGTACTCCATACCTAAGGACCTCTCCATTGTTAGTTTTAATAATTTAATGTTGAGTGAATTTACTAGACCTCCATTGACAACAGTAGATATTGATATTTTTAATCTAGGTTATCATGCTGCAGACTGCCTATTGGATCTAATAAAAAATCCCGGTCAGGAAGCTAAACAAGTCATTGTACCACATCGATTAGTTGAACGACAGACCAGTCAAAGGATATAAATTTATAATTTAGAAGTTTTTTCTCTAGCGTAAAACATTCCAAAAACCCCAACATAATGATGGGGTTTTTATCATTATTATTTCACGGTAATCTCCCTAATAAATAGCTTATTTTCATACTATCCACCCTACCTGAACCGGAAATCCCTACTTTTTATTTCACTCTTCTTTATCCGATAATTTTGTTTAAAGTCATTTTGATTCCTTTAGAGTATTCATCTTCTGATATATTAGGGAAAGCATTTTTAGCCTCTTGTGTTGCATTTTGAAGTAAATATCCATATTTCACTGCATGTAACATTTTAATATCATTTCCGCTATCTCCAAATGCAATCGCATTTTCTGGTCCTAACTTGTATTTTTCTAACATAAATCGCACGATTTCATCTTTACCTGTACCTATAGGAATAAAATCTACATCATAGCTATCCTCGGGATCACCAGCTAGAGGATTGCAACGATTTATATTTACAGAAACCCCATGTTCCTTACAAATTAATTCAATAGCTAACAAGTTATTTTTATCATTTATTTCATCTTGCTCTTGGTAATAATAATTATGCTTATAACGAGAAATACCTAATTGAGTTTGTGGATTTAAAAAGATATTATGATTCTCTCGTAGATGTTTAACCATTCTTTCCATCTTCTCTTTGCTAAAATCTTGATTTATTCGGCTATTCCAGTTAATATCTTGCTCACCAAAATTATGTTCAGAGAAATACGTTATTTCTGTCCCAAGATCACTTGCTATAAAATGAGGAAAGTATCTAAATTTACCTCTTTTCATCTTATCGAGAATAGATTCTATACTACTCCCAGTAACCCAGCCGATTTGTATGTCTCCGCTTTTACTTTTTTGTTCTAAATAATCTTCTAGCTCATAAATATCCTGCTGCTTCTCTTTATCAATCTTATGAGGAAAATAAGTTTCATCAAAATCACAAAATATAATATATTTTGGTTGTTCAACAGGTGAAAGAGTTTTATACTCCAACGTCTTTTTTAATAACACTAAACAATCCCTCCATAACATGTCTTTCTTCTATAGTAAATGTTGGATACAACGGCAAATTTAAAATCTGGCTATGAGCGAGTCCTGTGATGTGTTTGTCCTTGACCAATGGGGTGTTTCGCATGTGTGATAATTTGCTTTTAGTTGCATTCACATCCCTTTTCTGTAAATATATAGATAAATATTCTGCGATTTTGTACTTCATTGTTATTTATATAATTGTTTCACTGCTCATTCACAATGCGGTCTTCTATAAAAAATTCATGTACGTTACCTTAAAATAATAAACAGTATCATGCTTTCTTACCTTTACCTGAAATCGTAAGCTTTTTTTCGCAAGCAGTACCTCCCCCAAATTGGTTATGTGGAAATCCATTGCAATTTTATCCTAATTTCTGAAATCGATAACATGTCAACATTTTTTCAAAGGATGGTAGTATATGCCCACAATTGATGAAATAGCTAGGTTATGTAATGTATCAAAAACCACTGTATCTCGTGTTTTGAATAATCACCCCTATGTTTCTAAAGAGAAAAGAGACATGATTTTAAAAGTTATCAACGAAATGGACTATATTCCTAATTCAATAGCTCGGCAATTCAGGAAAAATGAAACTCGAACAATTGCATTATCGGTACCGAGTATTGACCATCCCTTTTTTGCACAATTAATTAAAGGTGTTTCCCTGCAGGCATTAACTAATAATTATAAAGCAGTTGTTTTTCAAACATTTTATAACCAAACATCTGAACTAGAATTGCTAGAATTATTGAAGCATAAAGAAATAGACGGGGTTATTCTAGGAGCGTTAGAAAACGATTGGTGTAAAATAGAACCATTTTTAAAATACGGACCTATTTTGTTATGTAATGAGTATCACCATTGTGCTGATATACCCATAATTGGATATGATGAATTTGAAGCAACTTATAAAGCTGTAGTACATTTAATTGAAATGGGGCATGAAAAGATTGGGTTTTGCTATGACACACCATATAGCGAAGCTCAATGCCAAAGAAAAGAGGGATACTTAAAAGCCTTAGCTGATTACAATCTACCTCAAAAACACGATTGGGTATTTGGCGGTGTATTTAATATAGAGGATGGTTTCCATCTCTTTGAACAGATTCATAACTTAAAAGATAGTCCAACTGCTATCTTTACAGGTAATGATCAAGTTGCAGCTGGACTTATCAAAAAAGCAACTATATCAGGGTTTAATATTCCCAAGGACTTAGCCGTTATAGGCTTTGATAATCAAATGATTTGCCAAGTAGTGACTCCAACTATAACAACAATTGATACCCCAATCATTGAATTAGGTCAAAAAGCATTGTTAAAATTGCTCGATTGCTTATTAGGAAATGTTAATTTAGAGAGGGAAGTTATTAGACTACCTACTAATCTTATCATTCGAGAGTCAACATAATAAATGCAGGAATTATGACTTTAGACTACTTGATGAATAAAGAAATGAAATAAAAAAAGAGGCGGGGATTCTCTCCCAGCCTCTGTAAACTTTTATTCTACTACTTTGCCAGTCATATCCTCATAATCTTTACACATTATTTCCCATGACTTTTTAATATCTTCATCTAATCCAAATAGACCGCTACGACCTATGATATAAATATCAGGATCGGCTGCATCAATTCTTTTAAATGTTTTTCGACTAGATGATCCATCCATTTCAATAACATATTGATAGCCTTTTTCATCACGTAATTCTCTTAAAGCTACAATTTTATCTAATGTGCTTTCAATAAAGCGTTGTCCAGCGAATCCTGGGTCCACCGTCATAATAGTAATTTTATCTACTAAATCAATATAAGGAAAAATTGTTTCAATAGGAGTTTCTGGATTTAATACTACCCCTGCTTTTAGTCCAGCATCATGTATTTGATCAATCAATCGGAAAGCAAGACCATCTAGTACTTCTGCATGCATACAAATCCATTCACACTTTAGATCCACTAATTGTTGAACCCAGAAGCTTGGATTCGTTACCATTAGATGGGCAGACATCGGTAAATCACTTATTTTTCGCACTTCTTGGACAAACCATGGAGATAATGTAATATTAGGAACATAATGCCCATCCATAATATCAATATGATAAGAATCTACATGATCGTTTAAAAACGTGATCTGCTCTTTAAACTTATCTAAATCCATAGTCATTAGTGATGGTGAAAATTCTACTTTTTTCATACTCTATTAATCCTCCGTAGATCTCTAGTTTCTTTAGGAATAATAATTGAGTTTGACTGGACCAAATTATTATTCCTAAATTTTTGTATTAGCCTTTATTTAACACGCTTACATTTTTTTATAGAATTTGAATATCATCTAAATCGATATCTTCTTCCTCTACTTCTATTTCCTCATCTTCGTTAACCTTTTTCTTAATTAAAGCCAACGCAACTCCTGTTACAACAACGTTTACTAAGATAGCTGCAACACCAGCCCATGGATTGGACATCGTTGGTAGCATAAATACGCCACCGAATGGTACCGTTGCATCAGCTCCTAACACCATCGTTACTGCTCCACCAGCTGCTCCACCTATGGCTACAGCGGTTACAGTACGAACAATATCATTCATAACAATTGGAATTACACCTTCCACAATGTTAACAACACCCATTGGCACTGCTGATTTCAATGTTTCCACTTCTGATCGTGTATAAATGTTTTTCTTGAAGATTTTTGCAATAAAGTAAGCTAATCCAAATCCGATTGGCGTTGCTGTATTTACTAATTGTAAAGCTGTGATAGGTCCATTAATGCCTTCTGCTTGCATAGTCAGAACGAAGGCAAATACTGTTTTGTTAATTGGTCCGCCAAAGTCAACTCCACTCAATAGACCAACAATTCCACCAAATACTAGTAGGGATGAAGTTCCTAAGCTGTTTAATCCATCTGTTAATAATGATGTAAGAGCAGCAACTGGAATTCCAATAATGTAAACCATGATTAGTCCACCAATAATAGAGGTGAAAAATGGAACAATTAACGTCGGCATTAATCCTTTAGCCCAACTAGGAACTTTAAAATGCTTAATAATAGCTACTGCAAGATAACCAGATAAAAATCCTCCTAAGATACCACCAATAAAGCCAGCACCAATTGCATTAGCACTTAATCCAATAATGAAACCTGGCGCAATTCCTGGTTTACCAGCAATAGAATAAGAAATACCAGTTGAGATAACGACAGGTAATAAACCTAAGCCTGCTCCACCCATTGTTGCTAAAGCATCCCATAAGGAAAACTCTCCTTGTACTAAAGAACCTTGACTTGTTCCTCCAAAAGCCATACCAATTGCGATTAAGAAACCTGCTCCACAAACAATTGGAATCAAGTATGAGATTGCTGTCAATAAATGGCCTTTAAGATTTAATTTTTTTAATCCACTCATTACTAACTCTCCTTTCAACTAAAGACCTCTTCAATAAATCTGTTTCTATAAGATTACTTAGCTACATAAAGCTTCTTTTACATCTTCAGCGTTTTTAGACTGTAGCATCTTCTCGATTACTTCGTCATTTCCTAGCTTTCTAGCAAATAATGATAGTAATTTCAGATGATTTTGTGCTCCATCATCATTTCCAACCGCAAACAGAATTATTCCCTTTACTCCCTTACCATCGAGAGTTTCCCAAGCAATTTCTTCTTGAGTAATCCCAATCGCTACTCCTATTTTTTCTACAGAATCACTTTTTCCATGAGGAATAGCAATATAATTTCCGATTCCAGTTTGTCCTATCGCTTCCCTAGCATAGATATCCTTTGTAAACTCTTCAATATCTTTGATGTATCCGTTTTCAAGCAAAACCTGAGCTAATTCCTGAATAGCTTCTTCCTTACTCTTAACACTCATGTTCGTTTTGATTGTATTTAAATCTACAATATTTTTCACTTCCATGATTATCTCTCCTTTTTTCATTATTTCTGTTGGTTGACAACCTCTGCTGCTTTTTCAATTAATTTATTTGGTGATTTAACCGCTATTTCTGTTGTAACTTGGATAATTCTTTTCCCGTCGAATCGTTCTCTTCCCGCAATCTTAACATCTGTTGCTAAAATAACGATGTCTGCTTCCGCAATTTGTTGTTGGCTCAATTCATTCTCTGTCCCGATCGTTCCTTGTGTTTCAATATGGATTTCATGGCCTGCCTTCTTACCAGCATTCTCTAATTTCTCCTGTGCGATATATGTGTGTGCAATTCCTACTGTGCAAGCTGCAACTCCTACTATTTTCATGATAATTCCTCCTAATATTTTATAATTTTATTTATAAATTCTTCTTTTTCATGACTGTTTAATAATCGGTCTAGATACTCCTCATCTGCAAGAGATCTAGTAAATAAGGCTATTCTCTTCTTCATATTAACGCTTTCATTTTTCTTTAGTAAAATTACAATCACTAGACAAATATTTTTTGTTTGGCAATCCCAAGCTTCAATTGGATTTGCTAAACGGATAAATAAAATTTGACTTTTCTCTAATTGGTCGCTTTCGATATGGGGCAACATAATATGCTCAGCAATTAATGTACTGCCCACTTTTTCTCTTTCATTTAAATGATGGATGACTTCATCCCTTGACATAGGATTATCTTGACCTACTATTTCAGCAATAAAAGCGTGTACTTCTTCTTTTGTTTGTAACTCACAATTAAAATGAATTTGATAGAGTGAATTAATTTCCATGATAAACTTCCTCTATCTTTCCCTGAAGTCTCTTCTGATCATCAATTGTAAACATCGCACTCACTAAGAGATAAGGAATTGGTACATCTTCCTTAATATGAACTGTACTCAGTATCAACTCAGCATCAGCATATTTCTCTTTTAGCATTTGAGTATTTCGTGATGCTACCACATCAACAATTTCTATCTCTGGAAATTTCTTAGAAACCTTTGCTTTTAAAAGCTCGGAAGTTCCTATTCCTGTTGTACACATAATGAGTGTTTTTATCGGACGTTGATGTTGACCCGTTTCAATTGCCTTTGCAAAATAAAGGGTGATAAACCCAATCTCATCTTCGTTTATGGCTGGTAGGTTGAATTTCTCACTCAGTAATTCCGAAACCTTCTTTACACCCATAAATACTTCTTCATACGTTACCTTAATCTGACTTAACAAACTGTTCTTAACCCGAATCTTATGCTCTAACCGGTTAAGCATCGGTTTAATATGGTTGGCTAAATCGATAAATATAGATTGACTGTCTATATCCATTCCTAAGTTAATACTCATTCCTTCCATATACTCTTTCGTTACTTGAATCACTTCTGATGAAAAAGTGGAAGTAATAGCATGAGATCCCTGCATTCTCGATGACACTAAATACTGATAAAGAAAATAGACCTCAATATCAGGCAAAGGACTGTTCAAATATTTCTCGATATTATGGACAATCACTTTAGCAACCGGATACAAAATATCCCGCTCCATGTTTTCCATTTCTTCTTTAGAAATCTCATCCGCGAACATTCTAGTCGGAACTATTCTTGTTCGGCTAAGTAGTATATATAAATGTGAGAAAATGTTTACATTATACGGGTAAGGAATGGTTATATTTAAATCTTCTTCAATCTTTCTTAATTGATCTAATATAAATAACACATCATACTGATTGAAGTTAAGTTTTGGATTCCTCTTTAAATCATCAATATCGATAATATTAAAGATTTCAATAATATCTTTAATCGCTTTTCGAATATTAACTTCTTCCCCAAGTATGGCTAATGTTCGATTTTTTCTCTCTAGAACCAAATTATATTTTTTAAGCTCTTCACTCATTATTTGCTCGTCATTAAAAGTCACAGAATCTCCTACATAATAGTGACTAAATAAATGATAAACATTTATAGGTTTGGGCGAAGACAACAATAATTCTTCCATAATTCGTTTACGTCTCTCACTAGGCGTAAATTGCTTTTCTTTATCATTATCATTACTTTTTTGAGAACTAATAAATTTTTCGTAATCTAGTTTATATCCTCTCCCTCTTTCAGATATGATTAAAGGGCCATCCTCGTACTCATTATTAATTTTATTTATTAAACGATATACCGTTTTTTGAGATACATTTAGTACTTCAAGGAGTTCCTTCGATGTAACATATCCTTGATTTTTGGAAAGAAACAGTAACAGTTCTTGTTCATAGTTGCTTTTAGAACTCATCTCCTTGCCTCCTTGATTTGATATTAACACACAATTTAAAAAACAATTCGCTGGAAAATGACCGTTGCAACGGTCACTTTTTTCCATACATTTTATAGAGTATATCTTTAGTGCGTCAATGGTATTGTATTTTATTGCTCTAGCAGCTTAAATTTAATGGATTTTCTATTGCTTAAATTAAGTCCTATTAAGAAGTATTCCCTATGAATGTATATCTCGATGTAGCAAAAGTAAAAAAGAGACGCTTAATGAGTTCAGTGAACTTTTAAGTGTCTCCAATAGAGAGGTATTGAGTTTTTTTTGATAACGTGCCAATTAAAGACTGAGGCGATTCAACACCTACTTCCCCCTGTTACGCGTAGTAAGATTAGATTACTTTTATTACCTCCATATTGCACTATCGCCCCCGTTCGTAATATATGGTTAGCCAGATTTTTCTGGTTGACCATTTTTTTTTTAGTTTTATGATTACGGTAGTCGGGGTAGAACGGCGCCCCCGTGGGAATAAATCCCGTCAGCTAAACTGTTCACCCCCTACTTGTATAAACATGTTTCAGGCTGGTTGGGACAATGAACCCGTTTAACAAGCGAACCTATGATATTACAAGGAGTTTAGGGGTTACCGACTAATATGCTTTTTAAGGAGGAGAAATTTGTATGAATCCAGTGATTGGTCTGGATGTTTCAAAAGGAGAAAGCCATGTTCAAGCATTTTTAGATAAAGGTAAACCATATCGGAAGAGTTTTAGTATTACACATAATCTAGAGGGTTTAGGTAGGTTATTAGATTTTCTTCAAGATGTTGAAAAAGCAGCTTTGGGTACTCAACCTTCGGTTGTATTAGAGTCAACTGGGCATTATCACACCCCAGTTATTCAGTTTTTAGAGGAACAAAAATATGTATATATTCTCGTCAATCCTCTTATTTCACATAGAGCCAAGAGTTCAAGCCTACGCAAAGTTAAAACAGATGCAATCGATGCTTATCATCTTTGTGAACTGTATTATAAGGAAGAACTACAGCCTTACAAGAAGCGAGGAATTCAACTCTTAAACCTTCGAAATCTAACAAGGCAACAAGAGAGTATTGCAGAAATTTCAGCGAAAACAAAAATACAGTTACATTCCTTAATTGATCAGGTATTCCCTGAGTATCGAGGAGTTTTCGGAAGTTTATACTCAAAAGTATCTTTGCTTACTTTACTAGAATTCCCTACTTCTAAGGCGGTATTAAGTGTCAGTGAAAAAGAATTAACTGATAAAATAGCTTCATTATGTAAGAATCGTTCGGTGTCCTGGGCAGAGGAAAAGGCACAAATGTTAATAGAGGCTGCCCTACGTAATCCATT